>NZ_JBFAQU010000006.1:0-79906 GCF_040678915.1 Micromonospora sp. NPDC049257 | reverse complement strand
CGGCAGGACCGCCCGCCTGCTCTGGTGAGCAGGCGGGCGTCCTGGCGGTTCGGATCAGGCGCCGCCGTTGGGCGCACCGTGGCAGCGCTTGTACTTGCGACCGGAGCCGCACGGGCAGGGCGCGTTGCGGGACGGACCACCCTCGGCCGACCGGTCGACCGGACCGGTGTTACGCCGGGCGGTGCTGGCTGCGGCAGCCTGACCGCTCGCCCCGGCGGCAGCCGGACGACGGGGCGTACCGGCGGCGGGTCGGGCCTGCGACGGAGCCTGCGGCTGCCCACCGCCGATGCCGAGTGCCGGCGCCGACGGCGCGGGCTCGGGCCGCTCCACGGCCACCGCGCCCGCGCCGGCCTCACCGTCGATGGTGGGGGCGGAGTATTGCAGGCCCTGCTGCTGGGGCGCGCGGTTGAGGCCCTTGGCCCGGATCTCGACCGGCTTGTCCAGCAGCTGCACCTCCTCGGCCTCCGGCTCCGGCTCCTGGACCTGCACCTCCAGGTTGTAGAGGAAGCCGACCGTCTCCTCCTTGATGCCTTCCATCATGGTGGCGAACATGTCGAAGCCCTCGCGCTGGTACTCGATGACCGGGTCGCGCTGGGCGTACGCCCGGAGGCTGATGCCCTCCTGGAGGTAGTCCATCTCGTAGAGGTGCTCGCGCCACTTGCGGTCGATGACCTGGAGCAGCACCATCCGCTCGAGCTGGCGGGTGGCCTCCTCGCCGAGGCTCTCCTCACGCCGGTCGTACGCGGCGTTCGCGTCCTCCTTGAGCCGGGCCAGCAGGAAGTCCTGGTCCAGGCCGGAGCGGGAACCGACCTCCTCCTCCAGCTCGTCGACGGTGACGCCCACCGGGTAGAGCTGCTTGAGGCTCGCCCAGAGCTGGTCGAGGTCCCAATCCTCGGCGTAGCCGTCGCTGGTGGCCCCCACCACGTACGCGCCGATGGTGTCGTCGATCATGTTGCGGACCTGGTCGGAGAGGTCCTCACCGTTGAGCACGCGCAGCCGCTCGGCGTAGATCACCTGGCGCTGCTTGTTGAGCACCTCGTCGTACTTCAGGACGTTCTTGCGGATCTCGGCGTTCTGGCCCTCGATCTGGGCCTGGGCGTTCTTGATCTGCCGGGTGACCATCTTCGACTCGATGGGCACGTCCTCCGGGATGTTGAACCGCTCCATCACCGCCTCGACGGCACCGGCCCGGAACCGCTTCATCAGCTCGTCTTGGAGCGACAGGTAGAACCGGGACTCGCCCGGGTCACCCTGCCGGCCGGCCCGACCGCGCAGCTGGTTGTCGATCCGGCGGGACTCGTGCCGCTCGGTGCCGAGCACGTAGAGGCCACCGGCGGCGGCCACCTCCTCGGCCTCGGTCTCGCACGCCTGCTTCCAGGTGGGCAGGGCCTCCTCCATCGCCTTGGCGTACTCGTCCTCCTGCTCGACCGGGTCGAGGCCGCGCTGGCGCAGCTCGCTGGCGGCGAGGAACTCGGCGTTACCGCCGAGCAGGATGTCGGTGCCCCGGCCGGCCATGTTGGTGGCGACGGTGACCGCGCCCTTACGCCCGGCCTGAGCGACGATCTCGGCCTCGCGGGCGTGGAACTTCGCGTTCAGCACCGAGTGCGGGATGCCCCGGCGGCGCAGTAGCGTGGAGAGGATCTCGGAGTTTTCCACCGAGACGGTGCCGACCAGCACCGGCTGGCCGGCCTGGTGCCGCTCGGCGATGTCCTCGATGACCGCGTTGAACTTGGCCTTCTCGGTCTTGTAGATGACGTCGGCCTTGTCCATCCGGACCATCGGCCGGTGGGTGGGGATGGTCACCACGCCGACCTTGTAGACCTTGTTGAACTCGCCCGCCTCGGTCTGGGCGGTACCGGTCATGCCGGAGAGCTTCTCGTAGAGGCGGAAGTAGTTCTGGAGGGTGATGGTGGCCAGGGTCTGGTTCTCCTGCTTGATCTCCACCCCCTCCTTGGCCTCGATCGCCTGGTGCATGCCCTCGTTGTAGCGGCGGCCGTGCAGGATGCGCCCGGTGAACTCGTCGACGATCAGGACCTCGCCGTCGCTGACGATGTAGTCCTTGTCGCGCTTGTAGAGCTCCTTGGCCTTGATCGCGTTGTTGAGGTAGCCGACCAGCGGAGTGTTGACCGACTCGTAGAGGTTGTCGATGCCGAGCCGGTCCTCGACCTTGGCCACGCCGCGCTCGGTGACCGCGATGGTGCGCTTGGCGTAGTCGACCTCGTAGTCGCCCTCGCCGTCCTTGCCGGACTGGAGGCGGGCCACCACACCGGCGAACTCGCCGTACCAGCGGGCGGAGTGCTCGGCCGGACCGGAGATGATCAGCGGGGTCCGGGCCTCGTCGATCAGGATCGAGTCGACCTCGTCGACCACGGCGAAGTTGTGCCCGCGCTGGACCAGCTCATCGTGGGACCAGGCCATGTTGTCGCGCAGGTAGTCGAAGCCGAACTCGTTGTTGGTCCCGTAGGTGATGTCGCACTCGTAGGCGGCCTTGTGCTCGGCGGCCGGCCGGTTGGGCAGCACCACGCCGACGGTCAGGCCGAGGAACTCGTGCACCTGACCCATCCAGGCGGCGTCGCGCTGGGCCAGGTAGTCGTTGACGGTGACCACGTGCACACCCTTGCCGGAGAGCGCGTTGAGGTAGACCGCCATGACCGAGGTCAGCGTCTTGCCCTCACCGGTCTTCATCTCGGCGATGTTGCCGAAGTGCAGTGCCGCGCCACCCATCACCTGGACGTCGTACGGCCGCTGGCCGAGCACCCGGGCAGCCGCCTCGCGCACCGTGGCGAACGCCTCGGGCAACAGGTCGTCGAGGGTCTCACCATCGGCGAGCCGCTCCCGGTACTGGTCGGTCAGTGATCTCAGCTCGTCGTCGGTGAGGTTGACGTAGTCGTCCTCGATCGAGTTGACGGCGGCGGCGATGGCCTTCAGCCGGCGCACCATACGGCCCTCGCCCGCGCGGAGGACCCTTTCCAGAATCGACACGGATCAACGCTCCCCTAGACAGTCTCGAACCATCGTAGGCGCTCCGTCGGCGCGATGGTCACTGGTGGCGGCGGTCCGACCCGACCAAACCGACATAATGCTCGGCTCGACCCGCCGCCCGGCGGTTATCCGGTTACGCCCACCGCGAACGATCCGGCACGATGACCCGCATGGAGCCTGTGGAGATCATCGAGGACGGCCTGCTGCTGCGTCCGTGGCTCGCCTCGGACGCGGAAGACGTGCACCGGGCTTGCCAGGACCCGGACATCCAGCGCTGGACCACCGTACCGCGTCCGTACCGGCCTGAACACGCCCACGGCTTCGTCACCGAGCTGAGCCCCCGCGCCTGGGCCGAGGGCAGCGGGGCACCGCTCGCGGTCTGCGACGCCGCCACCGGCGAGCTGCTCGGCTCCTGCGGCCTGGTCGCGATCGACCGGGAGGTCGAGACCGGTGAGATCGGCTACTGGACCGCCCCCTGGGCCCGGGGCCGGGGGGTCACCGTGCGGGCCACCCGGGCGGTCGCCCGCTGGGCCTTCGACGCTCTGGCGCTGCGTCGGCTGATCTGGCAGGCCGAGGTCGGCAACCACTTCTCCCGGCTGGTCGCGTTGCGGGCCGGCTTCCAGGTCTCCGGTGAGCTGCGGCTCGCCCGACCCGCCGGGGACGGCCGGGTCGAGGGCTGGATCGGCTCGCTGCTGCCCGGGGAGGTGCCCGCCGCCGGTGCGCCCGGACCGGCCGGACCGGGCACCCTGGAAGCCCGGCGGGCCGCCGTGTTCGGTCGGCCGCAGCCCGTCCTGTTCGCCACCGCCGGGGACACCGAGCTGCGGTTGCGACCGATGGAGGAACGCGACCTGGACGGGGTCGTCGCCACCTGCCGGGACCCGGACACCGTCCGGTGGACCAGCGTGCCGCACCCCTACCAGCACACCGACGCCGAGGGCTACCTGACCTACGGCGGGCTGGCCTGGGCGCGGGGCAGCAGCGCGTGTTTCGTCCTGGCCGACCCGGACGACGCCTTCGCCGGCACCGTCGACCTGCGGTTGAACCCCGTCGACCCGCTGCGGGCCGAGGTCGGCTTCATGACCGCGCCGCACGCCCGGGGCCGGGGCTGGATGCCGGCCGCGCTGGGCGCGCTCGCCGCCTGGGGCATCACCGGCCTCGACCTGGTCCGGATCGAGTGGAAGGCCCACGTCGGCAACACCGCCTCCCGGCGGGCCGCCGAGAAGGCCGGCTTCACCGTCGAGGGCACCCTGCGGGGCGGGGTGCCGCAGCGGGGGGACCGGGTCGACGCCTGGGTCGGCGCGCTGCTCGCCGAGGACCTGACGTGACCCCGCAGACCAACGAAGCCGGGGACCTGACGTGACCCCGCAGACCAACGACGACGGCGGCCTGACGTGAACCCACGGACCATCGAGCCTGGCGAGGACCTGACGTGACCCCGGAGGTCATCGAGGCCGGACCGGTGCGGCTGCGGCCGTTCCGGCCGGACGACGCCGAGGACCTCGCAGCCGGCCGCGACGATCCGGTGAACCTGCGGTTCAACCCGGTGGGGATGCCGCATCCCTACACGGTCGCCGACGCGCACTGGTGGATCTCCGAGGGCGCCCCGGCGGCGTGGCGCAGCGGCGGCGCGGCGTACGCGATCGTCGATGCCGGGACCGACCGGCTGGTCGGCGGGGCCGGGCTCAGCCAGGTGGCGCCGGGCCGGGGGCAGGCTGAGCTGGGCTACTGGGTGGCACCGCGGGCCCGGCGGCGCGGGATCGCCACCGCCACCACCCGGGCCCTGGCGACGGCCGCGTTCCAGGCCGGCCTGGCCCGGCTGGAGCTGCTGATCAGGGCCGAGAACCCGGCCAGCCAGCGGGTCGCGCTGGCCGCCGGCTTCCACCCCGAGGGGGTACGCCGGGCTGCCGGCCCGGGCCGTGACGGCGACCGGTACGACCTGCTCGCCTGGGTACGCCTCGCCGGCGACCCGCCCGGCCCGGTCCCGCGCCTGCTGCCGGACCTGCCTGACGGCCGGCTCACCGACGCGGTGGTGACCCTGCGCCGGCTCGCCCCTGCCGACGCCGAGGTGCTGCACCGGTTGCACACCCGCCCCGAGGTGGTGGCGACCCGGGTCCGTCCGGTCCCACCGACCCGGGCGGACATCGACCGGCGCTGCGCCGTCGCCGAGAGCGACTGGCTGACCGGCCGGGCGGCCGACTTCGCGCTGTGCGACGCGGTGACCGGCACGATGGTCGGCGGTTGCGCTCTGATCCACGACGAGCCGGCCACCGGCCAGGCGATGATCGGCTACAGCCTGCTGCCCGAGGCGCGCGGCCGGGGCCTGGCCACCCGTGCGGTCCGGCTGGTGGCCGACTGGGCGTTCGGCCCGGTGGGTCTGGCCCGCCTCTGGGCCGGCACCGCTCCGTGGAACACCGCCTCCCAGCGCGTCCTGACCCGGGCCGGCTTCCACCGGGAGGGCCTCATGCGTGCCCGCCTCCCCGCCCCGACCCCCGAAACCCCCCGCCCCGACACCCTCCTCTGGTCCCACCTCCCCACCGACCCCCCTCCCTCCCCACCGACCCCACCCCCACCTCCCGGGTGATCAAGAGGTTTACGTCAATTCGATCTTCGTAGCTGACGCAAACCTCTTGATCACCGCGAGCGGGGGCGGGGGCGGGGGCGGCCGGGGGGTGGGGGGTGGGTTAGGTGTCTAGGGAGATGATGCCGTAGTCGTAGGCGTGGCGGCGGTAGACGACGCTGGGGCGGCCGGACTCCTTGTCGTGGAACAGGTAGAAGTCATGGCCGACGAGCTCCATCTGGAACAGGGCGTCGTCGACCGTCATCGGGTCGGCGGGGTGCACCTTGGCCCGGGCGATGTGCCAGGGCTGGTCGTCGTGCTCCTCCGGGCGCTCCTCGACGGCGGTCGCGGTGGCGGTGCCGCCGGCGGGGGCGGCGACGTCGTCCAGGCCGGCCACCGGCAGACCGGCGGTGGCGGCGGCGACGGAGATCGGCGCATGCCGGCCCCGGTGTACGCGGCGGCGGTCGGCCGCCCGGCGCAGTCGGGTGTCCAGCTTGGCGATGGCCGCGTCCAGCGCGCTGTAGAAGTCGTTCGTGCAGGCCTCTGCCCTGATCACCGGCCCACGGGAGACACAGGTGATCTCCACTCGCTGGCAGGTGTCGGACTGCCGGGGATTGCGTTCGTGGAACAGCTCCACATCGACCCGGATGAGCTTGTGATCGTAGCGTTCGATTTTCGCGAGTTTCTCGGCTACGTGTACCCGGTAATGGTCCGGCACTTCGACGTTTCGACCCTTGACCACGATGTCCACGTGACCTCCCTTTTCCGGATGGTCGGCTGATCTTCGAATCCGGTCGAGCAACCTCGGGAGGGCCCCTGGGAGCGTCGACCGGTCAGGTACGGCTACGCCTCCTTCCACCGTCGGGGACGGGTGGGGAACCCTTCCTACCCCGACACGAAAACGCTAACTCCTGTTCGGCCGACAGTCACCCCCGGTTGTGGGAAACCCTCAGAGAATTAACAGCAACCAACACCATGGGGTGAAACGGAAACACGTTGCGTCACCAATGCCGCCGCTTTTGCGTTGCACCCAACACGGCCGCGCCATATGGCGTCATTCCCGCCGCACGCAAGGTCCGACTCAGCGCCGCCAGGGTGGCCCCCGTGGTGAGGATGTCGTCCAGCACCACCACCGTCCGGCCACCCGCACCACGCCCGGCCCACCCCGGCCGCAGCCGGAACGCCGACGCCGCCGCCTCGGCCCGCCCCGCCTGGTCCAGCTCCACCGAATCCGGCCGGGGCAGGGCCCGCACCGGCACCGCCGTCCGCACGTCCCAGCCGGCCCCCCGCAACCGGACCGCCGCGTGCCGGGCCAACCGGGTCAGGTGGTCGCCGTAGCGGGCCCGGGCCGCCGCCGCCCGGTCCGGCACCGGCACCAGCAGCACCGGCCGGGCCGGACCCACCGCCGCCACCACCACCTCCGCCAGCAACCCGCCCAACGGCCGGGCCAACCCGTGCCGACCCCGCTCCTTGTACGACAGCAGCACCTCCCGCAGCGGGCCCGCGTACGGGCCGAGGGCGTGGCAGGGCGGCAGGTCCGGCGGAGGCGGGGTGGGACGGGCCGGCACCGGCCGCAGCGCGGCGAGCTGGCGTACGCAGCGCGGGCAGCAGCCCTGCCGCAGGGTCTCGTCCCGCCGACCGCAGCCGGCACAACCGGTCGGGAAGACCAGATCGGTCAGGTCCGCCCAGAGTCCGCCGATGTCCCGCACGAGAGGCTCAGAACAGGAAGAACGGCGCGGTCGGACTGCCCGCCCGGCCGCCGGCGGGCGGGGACGGCACGTCCAGCACCTGCTCGCCCCGGATCGTCTCCGCCGACGGTGAACGGTAGCGGTAGGCGACCCCGTTGGCCTCGTACATCATCATGAGGGTGGGCAGCACGTAGGTCGGGTTGCCCGGGTACACCGCGAGGTGGGTCACCCGGGCACCGACGTCGGTGACCAGCCCGGCCTGCAACACCCCGTCCACGCCCACCTCGTAGACCGCCGAACGGTTGGTGGAGCCGGCCACGGCCAGGGTGTTCTCCTGCGCCCAGTCCACCGCCGACAGGTCGGTGAGTGTGGTGGCGACCTGTCGTACCGGGCCGAGGGAGACCACTCCGCCGTCGAGACTCGCCGTGCTGAGGTAGAGCCGCCCACCGACGATCAGTGCGATCCGGTGCCCGTCCAGGGCGGCGGCCACCGCGCTGACCTGACCCGTCGCGCCCACCGGCACCTGGACCATCCGGGCCCGGTCGTCGAACCGGTAGAGCCGCCCGTCGGCCACCACCAGCCCGTACGGCTGGGCCCCGCCGAGCGGGCGCAACCAGACCGGCCGGCCGAGCGCGGTGAAGGTCTGCGTCCCCGGGGTCATCACCTGCACCGGCGCGGCACCGGAACCGGCGACCAGCCGGTGCCGGCCGCCCGGGGCGGTGGTCACCAGGGCGGCGAGGGTCTTGTCCTCGACGGCCCGCCGCAGGGCCGCCGAGACGATGGTGTGGTTGTCCTCCACGCGGATCGGCACGGGGCCGATGGGCTCGGCCTCGAAGACGAGCGGATGGATCGCCCCGTCATAGACGGTGAACCGCTGCGGCGCCTCGGTGAGCGGATAGACCGGGTTGGCGAGCCGGTGGGCGGCCAGGTCGTCGATGGTCACCCGGGACTGGTTGCGGGTGGTGAGCTGGAGCGGGCCGTCCAGGTCGGACAGCGACCAGGACAGCTGGATGCCGAGTTTCTCCAGTTTGCGACGGTCGTCCCCGGGCAGGTCGAGGTTGACCTCCCACCGGCCGTCGGTCTTGACCGCGTTGTTGATCAGGGCGGTCCGGTCCGGCAGGCCGCTCGCCCCCTGGCGGAGCCAGTCCGACGGGCCGGCGATCAGCCACTTGACCGCCTCGCTGACCAGCCGCTCGTTGGGCACGGCGAGGGGCAGGTAACGCTGGTCGGCGACCAGCCGGGTGGCGTCGGAGTTCCAGAAGTAGACCGTACGGATCTGGTAGTACAGCCGCAGGCTCAACGTGTCCAGCAGCAGCACGCTCGGCGGATCGGTGACGTAGTAGCCGCCGTCCTGCGTGCTCTCCTGGCCCGGCTCGGCGGAGCCGCGCAGCGAGAACTGGTATTCGGTGTCCGTCACCACCGGCGGGCCGAGCACCCCGTTGGCCCGCAGCAGCCCCACCTGCTGCACCGGCACCCGAACGGTGAGCAGACCGTTGACGTTCTCGGTGATCACCGGCTTCTCGGTCAGCCGGACCACGTTGATCGCGACCTCACTGCCCTGTTTCTCCGCGAGCCGGTTGCGGTCCTCGCGGGCGATGAACTGCTTGACCCGGGCGTACGCCCGCTCGGGCTCACCGGCCGCGGCGGCCAGGAAGTTGCGGACGAAGGTCTCCCGGTCGGCGCCGCTGGACGTGCGGGTGGGGGGTTCGCCCCGGCCGGAGCTGGACGCGCCCGCCGAGACGGCCGGCCCGGACCCGTCCACCTGCACGTCGGTGCGGTCGGGGATGCCGCAGCCGGTGGCGAGCGCCAGCAGTACGACGCAGAGCAGCCCGGCCAGCGCCCGGCGCCCCACGGCCGGGCCCGGGCCCGTGCGACGACTCACGACCGGACCTCCGCCCGCTCGTCGGGCACGGCGGCCGGACCGGGGCCGATGGCCAGGACACCACCGTCGGCGGGCCCGATCGCCAACAGGTCGCCGTCTCGCGGGCCACCGAAGGGCAGGGTGGCGTCCGCCGGCACCAGCCGCAGCGGTGAGGTGGTGAGCCGGTCGCCGGAGCGGACCGGCAGGGTGAGTCGGAACTGGGCGCCCTGCCCCGGCGCCCCCCACGCCTCCAGCCAGCCGCCGTGCAGCCGGGCGTCCTCCAGGCTGATCGACAACCCCAGCCCGGTCCCGCCGGTCTGCCGGGCCCGGGACGGGTCGGCCCGCCAGAACCGGTTGAAGACCAGCTTCTCCTCGCCCGGCTTGAGCCCGACGCCGTGGTCGCGGACGGTGACCGCGACGGCGGTCTGGTCGACGCCCAGGGTGATCACCACCGGTTTGGCCTCGCCGTGCTCCACGGCGTTGCCGACCAGGTTGCGCAGCACCCGCTCGACCCGACGCGGGTCCACCTCGGCGATCACCGGGCTGGCCGGCACCGCCAGCTCGATGGTGACGCCGACCCGTTCGGCCAGCCCGGCGAGGCGGTCGGCGACCCGGTGCACCACCGGCACCAGGTCGGTCGGCTCGGAGTCGAGCATGGCGAAGCCGGCGTCGAAGCGGCTGATCTCCAGCAGGTCGGTGAGCAACTCCTCGAACCGGTCCAGCTCCGCCTGGAGCAGCTCGGCGCTGCGGGCCACCGCCGGGTCGAACTCGTCGCGCTCGGCGAAGATCAGGTCGGCGGCCATCCGGACGGTGGTCAGCGGGGTCCGCAGCTCGTGCGAGACGTCGGAGGTGAACCGGCGCTGGAGGCGGGACATCTCCTCCAGGCGGAGGATCTGCCGTTGCAGGTTGGTGGCCATCTGGTTGAACGAGGCGGCGAGCAGGGCGAGGTCGTCCTCGCCGTTGACCACCATCCGCTGGTCGAGCAGGCCCGCGGAGAGCCGCTGGGCGGTGCGCGCGGCGACCCGGACCGGGGTCACCACCAACCGGGTGACCAGGGCGGCGAGCAGGCCGAGCAGCAGCACCAGGGCCACCCCGGTGGCCAGGACGGTGGCCCGGGCGTCGGCGGCGGTGGCGTCCTGCCGGTTGAGCGGGACGAGGTAGTAGAGCTCCAGCTGGCCGAAGCGGGTGGGCACCGGGGAGCCGTAGACCAGGTATTTCGTCCGCTCCCCGGTGAGCTGGCCGGTGCGGATCTGGTGGGCCACCTTACCGTCGGCGACGGCGGCCCGTAGCTCCCGGCTGACCAGCGGCCGGACGTCCATCGCCGGGGAGGTGCGGGTCTCGATGATGCCGGCGTAGTTGTCCGCGGTGATCGCCACCACCACCCCGCTGGTCTGCTGCGGGTCGCCCCCGGCCAGATAGTTGACCGTGCCCTCGACGGTGTCCTGGAGCTGCGCCTCCTGGGGCTGGCTGTAGAGGTTGAACTGCTTGGCCGAGTAGTCACTGCCGTTGCGCAGCCGCAGCAGCACGTCGGTCTCGGCGTTCTCGAGCAGGATGCTGGTGATCTTGTCGGCGATCAGGTAGGCGAAGCCGCCGACCAGCAGGCTGGACACCACCAGCGTGATGGTCACCACCCGGACCTGCAACGACCGCCGCCAGGTCTGCCGCAGGCCGGCGGTCACCCGCAGGCAACGGCCCAGCAGGGCACGCCACACCGCCCGCGCGGCGGGACGCCAGCCGGCGGTGTGCTCGGGGGTGGGGTCGGGGGCACTGGTCACGGTGTAGACCAGGCTATCCGGTACCCGCCTTGTATCCCACGCCCCGCACGGTCAGGATGATTTCCGGCCGCTCCGGGTCCGGCTCGATCTTGGCGCGCAACCGCTGCACGTGCACGTTGACCAGCCGGGTGTCCGCCGCGTGCCGGTAACCCCAGACCTGCTCCAGCAGGACCTCCCGGGTGAAGACCTGACGCGGCTTGCGGGCCAGCGCGACCAGCAGGTCGAACTCCAGCGGCGTCAGCTTCACCTCGTCGCCGTCCCGGCTGACGGTGTGCGCCGGCACGTCGATGGTGATCTGGTTACCGGGCGGGCCGATGGTCAGCATCTCCGGGGCGACGTCCTCGCCCCGCCGCAGCCGGGCCCGCATCCGGGCCACCAGCTCCTTCGGCTTGAACGGCTTGACCACGTAGTCGTCGGCACCCGACTCCAGGCCGAGCACCACGTCGACGGTGTCGCTCTTGGCGGTCAGCATGACGATCGGCACACCCGACTCGCCACGGATCGCCCGCGCCACGTCGATACCACTCATCCCGGGCAACATCAGGTCGAGCAGCACGATGTCGGGTCGACTGTCCCGGAACGCAGCCAACGCCCGTTCCCCGTCGGCGACGAAGGAAGGCAGGAAACCCTCACTGCGCAGGACGATGCCGAGCATCTCGGCGAGCGCGGGGTCGTCGTCGACCACCAGCACCCGGGCTCTCATGGGGTTTATGTTTCCATCCCCGTTCAGTCGGTGGGATCGCGTCTGGATGGCACGGTACTGCCGGGAGAGGTGCCACCGCACGCCCCACGCGCGATATCTCCCCCGATGGCCGTATCGGTGGCCCGCACGGCGGATCCACCCGGCCGGTCGGACCGTGTCACCATGATCCCCGGGCAGGTCGCCCCCCGCCAGCCACCATCCGCAGGAGTACGCGTGCCCGATGTCGGCCCGACCGCCGTGCTCCCCCGCCGTCCACTCACCGTCGGTGAACTGCTCGACTCCGCCGTGCTGCTGCTGCGGGCCCAGGGGCGGGTGCTGGTCCCCCTGGGCGTCCTGCTCGCCGCCGGTGAACAGGTGCTGTTGTACCCGCTGCGCCGGCTCGCCGACGCCGTACCCCCGGTGT
The DNA here is from genome assembly GCF_040678915.1 of Micromonospora sp. NPDC049257. Lineage (NCBI taxonomy): Bacteria > Bacillati > Actinomycetota > Actinomycetes > Micromonosporales > Micromonosporaceae > Micromonospora > Micromonospora sp. NPDC049257. Next base: position 67,937 of record NZ_JBFAQU010000006.1, on the reverse strand, counting down.
GGTGGAGCGAGAGCGGGTCGTTTCCGCTCTGGTGGCAACTGCTCGCGGTGGGCGCCGCCGGTGAGGCGGTGATCGTCCTGCTGCTCGGCAACCCGGCCGCGCGGGCGGCCGGCGCGGCCCTGCTCGGCCGCCACACCGGCGTGGGGGACCTGCTCCGCCCGGCCGGAGCCCACTGGGGGGTCACCCTGCTGCTCGCCCCGGCGGTCGGCCTGCTGATGCTGGTCGCGGCGCTGCTCGGCCCGGCCTGGCTCGTCGGCTGGGGACTGCTCGGCTCGGTCGCCGCAGCCGTGGTGGTGGACCGGGTGCCCGGACCGTCAGCGGTGCCCCGGTCGGTCCGCGTCGCGCTGCGCGGTCGGGCCGCCGCCGTCCGGCTGCTCGGCTACCTCGGCTGGTGGGTGCTGCGGGTCGGTCTCGCCCTCGGTCTCTTCTTCGGCGTCGAGTCGCTGCACCTGGTCGACCTGGCCGACCCCGACGTGCGGGTCGTCGCCGCGATGCTCGCCTGGGCGGCGGTGAACAGCGTCGCCTACCCCGCGCTGGCCTGTCTCGACGCGGTGAACCACCTGGACACCCGGATGCGCGCCGAAGGGCTGGACATCCGGCTCGCCCGTACCCCCGCGGGGTCCGTCGCGGCCGGCCTGCCGGCGGTCGATCGGTGAGCCGGTGGTGGACGGAGGCCGTCGCCGCGCTCGGCGACGTGCTGCCGCTGCCGCTGGCCGCGCTGCTGCTGGTGCTGGTCGCCGGGCTGACCGCGCTCGCCTGGTACCACTTCCCGGCCTGGGTGCCCCGCCGACTGCCCCGCTGGCGGCTGCCCCGGCTCAGGCTGCCCCGCTGGCGGCTGCCCCGCTGGCGGCGACGGCAGCGGTCGGCCGACGACCCGCCCGGCGTCACCCTGCCCCGCCCCCGCACCGGAGACGACACCCCCGCCGCCGGCCCCGGGCGCTCCCTGGCCGACCGGCTGGCCGCCGAGGGCCGGTACGCCGAAGCCGTCCGGGAACGGCTGCGCGACATGATCCGCCGGCTGGTCGCCGTCGGTGCGGTCGCACCCCGACCCGGGATGACCGTCACCGAACTGACCGACGCGGCAGCCCACGCCCGTCCCCCGGTCGACCCGCCGTTGCGCGCCGCCGGAGCGATCTTCGCCGAGCTGTGGTACGCCCAACGCCCCGCCGCCGCCGGACACGACCAGCGGATGCGGGAACTCGCCGACGAGCTGGACCGGGCCCTCACCCACCCACGGCCGGACGGAGGGCCCCGGTGACCCGCCCCGCCACACCGACGGTCGACAGCCCGCCACCGGCCCCCGTCCGCCCGCCACCGGCCGGGCCGGTACGGCGGCGCCGCCGGCACCGGGTGATCGTGCCGCTGGCGTTGGCCGCCGCGCTGCTCGCCGGCACCGTCGGTGCCCACGCGCTGGACCAGCCCGACCCGACCGAACCCGGTTTCCTCTCCCCGGTCGCCACCGACGACGACGGTGGCAGCCGCCTCGCCGACGCGCTGCGCGCCCGGGGCGTCACCGTGGACCGGGAGACCGACCTGCTGCCCGCCCTGCTCGGCCTCGACCGTGGCCCGGCCACCCTCTTCGTGCCGGCGGCGGAACTGCTGCACCCCGACACCCTCGACACGCTGGGCGAGCTGCCGGCCGGCCGGCGACTGGTCCTCGTCGACCCGTCCCGCCGGGTGCTCGAATCCGCCGGCCTGCCGGTGGTGCCCACCGACCGCCGGTGGGCCGCCCGGGCCGTCGGACCCGACACCGACGGTCGGCCCTGTCCACTACCCGAGGCGAGCCGGGCCGGGGTGGCCGCCGCCCGGCTCCAGCGGTACGCCGCCGCGCCCGGTACCGCAGCCACCCTCGACCGCTGCTACGGCGACGGCCTGGTCCGGCTGCCCGGCCGGGCCGAGGTGGTGGTGATCGGTGCCAGCGACCCGTTCCGCAACGAACGGATCGCCGAACACGGCAACGAGACGCTCGGCACCGGCCTGCTCGGCGTCCACGGTCGGGTGGTCTGGTTGGACCTGGACGGGCCGGCACCGGCCCCCACGGTCGGCCGTCCCGACGGCACCGGCGAGCCCGCCTGGTCACCCGCCCCCGGCGGGTCCACCGGTTACGGCGACGGCACCGGCGAGCAGGGCCCGGGTGGCCCCGGACCCGCCACCGGCGGAGGCGACGGACGGGGTGACGCCCCCGACTCGGCCGGTCCGCCACCACCCGACGACCACCCGCTGCTGGACGCCTTCCCGCCCTGGTTCTGGGCGCTACTGCTCCAACTCGCCCTGGCCGCCCTGCTGACCGTGCTGTGGCGGGCCCGCCGGCTCGGCCCACCGGTCACCGAGCCGCTGCCGGTCGAGGTCCGCGCCGCCGAGACCGCCCTCGGCCGGGCCCGGCTCTACCAACGGGCCCGCGCCCGGGGCCCGGCCGCCGAGATCCTGCGCACCGCCACGCTGGGACGGTTGCGCGGCCGGCTCGACCTGCCCGCGACCCTCGCACCGGCGGAGTTGGCGGCCCGGGTGGCCGGGCCGGCCGGCGGCACCCCGGAGCAGATCCACGAGCTGCTCTTCGGCGCGGCGCCCGGGACCGACGCCGAACTGCTGGAGCTGGCCCGGTCGCTGGACCGGCTGACCCGTACCGTGGCGGCAGCGCCCGGCCGTCCGACCGAAGGAGACCCCCGGTGACCCGACCCGCCACCACCGCCGAGCCCACGGCCGGCCCGGACGACGCCCGGGCCGCCCTGCACCGGCTGCGCACCGAGGTGGCCAAGGCGGTCGTCGGCCAGGACGCCGTGGTCACCGGCCTGGTCATCGCCCTGCTCTGCCGGGGCCACGTCCTGCTGGAAGGCGTGCCCGGGGTGGCCAAGACGTTGCTGATCCGCACCGTCGCCACCGCCCTCGAGCTGGACTCCAAGCGGGTCCAGTTCACCCCCGACCTGATGCCCGGTGACGTCACCGGTTCGCTGATCTTCGACCCGCGTACCGCCGCGTTCACCTTCCGGGAGGGGCCGGTCTTCACCAACCTGCTGCTCGCCGACGAGATCAACCGGACGCCGCCGAAGACCCAGTCGGCGCTGCTGGAGGTGATGGAGGAGCGCCAGGTGTCCGTCGAGGGCGCCCGCCGGCCGCTGCCCGAGCCGTTCATCGTGGCCGCCACCCAGAACCCCGTCGAGTACGAGGGCACCTACCCGTTACCCGAGGCGCAGCTCGACCGGTTCCTGCTCAAGCTGACCGTGCCGCTGCCCAACCGGGACGAGGAGCTGGGGGTGCTGCGCGCCCACCACGCCGGCTTCGACCCCCGTGACCTCGGCGCGGCCGGCGTACGCCCGGTGGCCGGCGTCGCCGACCTGGCCGCCGCCCGGGAGGCGGTGGGCCGGGTGCACGTGGCCGAGCCGGTGCTCGGCTACATCGTGGACCTGTGCCGGGCCACCCGGACCGCCCCGGCGCTGGAGCTGGGTGCGTCGCCCCGGGGCGCCACCGGCCTGCTCAGCACCGCGAAGGCGTGGGCCTGGCTGGCCGGCCGGGACCACGTCACCCCCGACGACGTGAAGGCCACCGCCCGCCCGACGTTGCGGCACCGGCTGCGGTTGCGCCCCGAGGTGGAGTTGGAGGGGGTCGGGGTCGACATGGTGCTGGACACGGTGCTGGCCACCGTGCCGACCCCGCGATGACCTGGCGGGCGGCCGTGCTGCTGCTGGTGGGGGTGCCCACCCTGGCGTTCTGGCCGGACCCGGTGCGCGGGGTGGCCGTGATGACCGGCGCGGTGCTGCTGCTGACCGCCGTGGACTGGGCGCTCGCCGCCCCGCTGCACACGATCACCGTCGACCGTGAGGGTGACCGGGCCGTCCGGCTGGGCCGGTCCGCGACGGTCACCCTGCGCCTGACCAACACCTCCGGCCGTACGCTGCGTGCCCAGGTGCGCGACGGGTGGGTGCCGTCGGCGGGGGCCCGTCCGGACGTACCGCCGGACCGGGTGTCCCGGGTCGGACCGGGCGGGGTGCTGGTGCTGCCCAACCGGCTCACCCCCACCCGGCGCGGCGACCGGCCGGCGGTGACGGTGACGGTGCGCTCGCTCGGGCCGCTCGGGTTGGCGTCGCGGCAGCGGGCGGGCCGGCCGGCCACCCCCGGCTGGACGCTGCGGGTGCTGCCCCGGTTCGACTCCCGTCGGCACCTGCCGGAGAAGCTGTCCCGGCTGCGGGTCATCGACGGCACCCAGGTCGCCCGGGGGCGGGGCCAGGGCACCGAGTTCGACACCCTGCGCGAGTACGTGGTCGGCGACGACGTCCGGTCGATCGACTGGCGGGCCAGCGCCCGCCGCGCGGACGTGCTGGTCCGCACCTGGCGTCCGGAGCGCGACAGACGGCTGGTGTGTGTGCTGGACACCGGCCGTACCTCGGCGGTACGCGTCAGGGACGAGCCCCGGCTGGACACCGCCATCGACGCCGCGCTGCTGCTGACCGCGTTGGCCTCCCGGGCCGGCGACCGGGTCGACCTGCTCGCCGCCGACGCGCAGATCCGGACCACGGTCACCGGTGGCAGCCAGCCGGCCCTGCTCCACCGGTTGGTGAACGCGCTCGCGCCCCTGCACCCGGCGCTGGTGGAAACCGACTTCGACCTGATCGTCGCGGAGATCCTGCGCCGGCACCGGCGGCGCAGCCTGGTGGTGCTCCTCACCGCCCTGGAGGCGGGCGCGCTCGCCGAGGGGCTGCTGCCGGTGCTGCCCCGGCTGGCCGCCCGGCACCGGGTGATCGTGGCGGCCGCGCACGACCCGGTGCTCACCGCGTTGACCACCACCCCGCCGGTCCGCACCGGGGACGCCTACGCCGCCGCGGCCGGCTGGCGGGCGCTCGCCGAGCGGGACCGGGTCCGCGCCGCCCTCGGCCGGTACGGGGTGACCGTGGTGGACGCCCCGGCGGACCGCCTCGCCCCCGCCCTGGCCGACACCTACCTGCGCCTCAAGGCCCTCGGCCAGCTCTGACCCGGGTCCGGTCCGTTCACGGCACGGGTCGGTGCGGGCGGTGGGTGGGGTGCCAGGCGCGGGCCGGGTCCGTGGAGGGCCACAGTTCGGCCAGCCACGGGTCGGCACGCTCGGCCGGTACGCGCTCGACGGCGACCGCCCGGCGACCGAGCAGCACCACGTACGCCAGGAAGCCCAGCCACACCGTCGCACCGACGCCGACCCGAAGCGCCACCGGCACCGGCGACGGGGTGACGAACGCCTCCAACAGTGCGGAGACCGCGAAGAGCCCGACCAGACCCACCGCGACCAGGATCGCCGAGCGGCCAGCCTCGGCCACCGCCCGCCCCCGGCCCAGGTGCTCCGGTGGCGAGATCCATGCCCAGGCGGTCCGCAGCCCCACCCCGGCCGCGACGAAGACCCCGGTCAGCTCCAACAGCCCGTGCGGGGTGATCAGGCCGAAGAACACGTCGGCCCGGCCATAGGAGACCATCACCCCGCCCACCACCCCGACGTTCAGCGCGTTCTGCCACAGCAGGTAGAACACCGGGACGACGAGCACCCCCGAGGCGAGACACTGGGCGGCGATCCAGGCGTTGTGGGTCCACAGGTGGAAGGCGAACGTGGGCGCGGAGAACTCGGTGTAGTAGCCGGCGAAGCCGGAGTCGACCAGGTCGGCGGCGGCGTCGGGGCCGATGAACGCGGCGGCGGTGCCCGGGTTGCCCGCGACGTACCAGATGAGGAAGCCGCTGAGCAGGCTGAACCCGGTGGCCACCGCACACCACCACGGCCAGGCCCGGTAGACCGCACCGGGGAACCCGACGACCAGGAACCGCCCCAACGCCCCCCAGGACGGCCGTCGGCGGCCGGTGATCCGGGCCCGCGCCCGCAGCACCAGGTGGGACAACCGGCTGACCAGGGCCGGATCGGGTGCCCGGCTGCGCAGCGCCGACAGGTGGGTGGCGGTGCGCTGGTAGAGGACGATCATCTCGTCGATCTCGTCGACGTCGAGCCGACGCCGGTCGCAGAACAGCTCCAGCCGCCGCCACTCGTGGCTGTGCTCGGCGACGTACGCGTCGAGATCCACTGGTCCTCCCCCGTCCCGCGCCCATAGTGTTCACTGTCCGGGTGAGAGCGCAACCACCGGTGCCGACCCGCGTCGGCCCGGCGGACACCCCGACCCGCGTCGGCCCGGCGGACACCCCGGCCGGCGGACGCTGGGCGGACGCCGGGCTGATCAGCGGCGAGGCCGTCGAGCTGGACGTGCGGGCGGCCCGGCTCGGCTCCCGGGTCCTGGCGCTCCTGATCGACGTCGTCGGTCAACTGCTCTGCGCGGCGCTGCTGGCGCTGACGCTGACCCCGGTGGTGCTGATCCTGCTGCCCGACCCGGTGGTGGACCGGGCCTTCACCGGGGCGTTGGAGACGCTCGGCCTGGTGCTGGTGCTGGTCGGCTATCCGGTCGCCTGGGAACGCCTCAACCACGGCCGGACGCCCGGCAAGCTCGCGGTGGGCCTGCGGGTGGTCAGCGCCGACGGCGGCCCGGTGGAGCTGCGCCAGTCGCTGACCCGGGCGCTGGTGGGGGTGGCCGTGGAGTGGCCGGGGCTGGTGCTGCCGCTGCTGAGTTGGGTGGCCGGCGTCACCGTGATGCTGACCGATCCGCGCGGGCGACGGCTGGGCGACCTGGTCGCCGGCACCATGGTGGTGCACACCCGCACGACGCAGGGCTGGCGACCGGCCCCACGGATCATTCCGCCGCTGGCCGGCTGGGCGGCCACCCTGGACCTGACCAGGCTCGACGACGCGCTGGCCCTGGCGGTCCGGCAGTACCTGACCCGGGCCGGGCAGATCGTCGAGCCGTACCGGTCGAGGTTGGCCCGGGAGTTGTGGTGCGAGGTGGCGGCGGTGACCGCCCCGAAGTCACCGCCCGGCGTACCGGAGCCGTTGCTGCTGGCGGCGGTGCTGGCGGAACGGAACCGGCGCGGCACGCTGCGGCTACGCCGCAACCGGGCGCTCACCGCCACCCTCTGGCCCGACCTGCACCCGGCCACCCCCGCCGCCGTCGAACCGCCGGCCCCGGGCCCTGCCGCCGCCCCGGCCCCGGCCGGGGTGCGCCCGGCTGTGCCGGCACTGCGGTCGGCGTCGCCGGAGGATTCCGGGTCGCCGCTCAGCTGAACAGGGCGCGACCCCACCAGTCGGCGGCGTCCCGGACCCCGGGCGGGCAGGCGAACAGGCCGCTGGAGACGTGCCGCAGGTATTCGTTCATCGCGTCGTTGCGGGCCAGCTGGGTCTGGATCGGCACGAACTGCCGGCGCGGGTCCCGCTGGTAGGCCATGAAGAACAGCCCGGCGTCGAGCCGGCCCAGCCCGTCCGAGCCGTCGACGTAGTTGTAGCCCCGGCGCAGCAGCCGGGCACCGTTGTTCAGGGTGGGGTGGGCGAGGCGCACGTGCGAGTCGACGGCGATCACCGGCTGGCCGTCGTCGCCCTTCGCGGCGAAGTCCGGCTCGTCGAACTCGTCGCGGCGGCCCAGCGGCGCACCGCTGCCCTTGGTCCGGCCGACGATCTGCTCCTGCTCGGTCAGCGAACTGCGGTCCCAGGTCTCGATCTGCATCCGGATCTTGCGGGTGACCAGGTAGGACCCGCCGGTCATCCAGTCCGCGCCGTCCTCCGGCTGGGCCCAGAGCTGCTCACGCAGCAGCCCGGCGTCCTCGGCCTTGAGGTTGGCGGTGCCGTCCTTGAAGCCGAAGAGGTTACGCGGGGTCGCCTGGTCCCGCGACGTCGACGAGGTACGCCCGAAGCCGAGCTGCGACCAGCGGACGCTGACCACACCCATCCCGATCCGGGCCAGGTTACGGATGGCGTGCACCGCCACCTGCGGGTCGTTGGCGCACGCCTGCACGCACAGGTCGCCGCCGGAGATCTCCGGGCGCAACGCGTCCCCGGCGAAGTGCGGCAGGTCGGCCAGCGCGGCGGGGCGGCGGCCGGCGAGGCCGAACCGGTCCCGGCCCTGCGCGTCGCGGAACAGGGTCGCGCCGAAACCGACGGTCAGGGTGAGCTGCGACGGGGGCAGGCCCAGCGCCTCGCCGGTGTCGTCCGGCGGGGCCTCCGGGACACCGCCGACGGCACCGATCACCCCGGCGTCCTTTCCGCCGGTCATCCGAGCGGCGGCGGCCGTCCACTCCTGGAGCATCGCGACCAGCCGGTCCCGGTCCTTGGTGATCACGTCGAAGGCGACGAAGTGCAGCCGGTCCTGGGCCGGGGTGGTGATCCCGGCCTGGTGTTCACCGTGGAACGGCACCGCCCCGGCGGCCCCGTCGTAGGCGGCGGCCCGGTCGCCGTCGCGGGTCAACGCGCCCGCTCCGGCGGCCACCCCGGCCACCCCGGCGACCCCGACCCCGGCCAGGGTGATCGCCCGCCGTCGGGTCAGCCGGCGGCGACCCCGGCCGGTGGTGCTGCTCTGCTCGCTCATCGACTCTCCTGGGAGGGACCGGCCGTACGACGGCCGTGCTGACCCGTCGTCACCGGGCGACGGCGGCGGCGACCTTGCTGACCGGCTCGGCGAGGGCGTTGATGCTGTCCGACAACTCCTTGAGGTCGGTCTTGCTCAGCTGGGTGTGCAGCTTCCAGCCGTCGCCGTCGCGGTGCTTGCCGAGCGCCGCCTCCACGTTGGCGAACTCCTTGTCGAGCTGGGCGACCAGCTCGGGGGCGCGCTGCTCCAGCGCGGGTCGCAGCGCGGCGACGGCGGCCTTGGAGCCCTCCAGGTTGGCGTTGAAGTCCCAGAGGTCGGTGTGCGAGTACCGCTCCTCCTCGCCGGTGATCTTGCCGCTGGCCACCTCGTCGAGCAGGGCCTTGGCCCCGTTGGCGAGCTGGAGCGGGGTGAGCTTCTCGGCGTTGGCCCGGGCCACGATCTCCTTGACGTCGACCAGCAGCCGGTCGGCGATCGGGCCGTCCTTACTGATGTCGCCGGTGGTCCAGAGGTCCTTCTCGATCCGGTGGAAGCCGGTGAACTCCATGCCCTCCTCGATGACCTCCTCCCGACCGTCGATCTTGGGGTCGAGGTCGCCGAAGCTCTCCGCGACCGGCTCGATCCGCTCCCAGTAGGTGCGGGCCACCGGGTACAGCGCCTTGGCCTTCGGCACGTCGCCGGCCTTGACCGCGCCGACGAACTCCTCGGTCTTGGTGAGCAGGGCGGCGGTCTGGCTGGTCACGTACCGCTGGTAGCTGGCGGTGGCCTGGGTCAGCGCGGCGTCCGGGGCCACGGTCGCGGCGGTGCCGCTGACCTTCAGCGCGCCCCGGATGCCCCGGCCGCTCATCCCCGGCTTGCAGGCCGTCTCGTACGTGCCGGCGGGCAGTTCCACCCGCAACTCGCGGCTCAGCCCCGGGGCGATGTTCTCCACCTCGCCCATCACCCGGTCACCGGCGGCGTAGACGTAGAACTCGTTGACCTTGCTGCCGGAGTTGGTCACGGTGAAGGTCGCCTGACCGGCGTCCAACTCGGTGACGTCGACCTCGCACACGCTGTCGGTGGCCTTGACCTTGACCGTGTTGGCGGCCGTGCCATCCTGCTGCTCGTCCTTGCCGCCGCAGGCGGTGACACCGGTGACGGCAAGCGCGCCGACGGCGGCGAGCGCCAGGAAACGGGTGGTACGCATCGTTTGCTTGTCTCCTCGGGAAGGTTCAGGCTCGCCGCGACACGGCCGGCTGGGTGGTGGGGTTACCGTCGCCGGTGGGGGCCGGGTCGCCGGCCGGTGCGGGCTTCGCGGGGGCCGCCGGCCGCCGCAGGAACAACACCAGCACCGGTACGGCGTAGGCGACCCAGGCGACCATCTCCAGCACGCTCGGCGCGGCGGTGATGTTGAACATGCCGGCGAGCAGGGCGGCGTACCAGGTGTTGGGGTCGAGCACGCCGGTGATGTCGAAGGCCAGGTCGTTGAGGCCGGGGAGCACCCCGGCCTCCTGGAAGTCGTGCACGCCGTACTTGAGGATGCCGGCGGCGACCAGGATCAGCAGCGCGCCGGTCCAGGTGAAGAACGTCGACAGGTTGATCCGCAGGGCGCTGCGGTAGAGCAGGACGCCGATCCCGACGGCGGTGGCGATGCCGCCGATCAGCGCCAGCAGCGGTCCGGAGCCGGTGCCGCCGGTCGCGCTCTGCGCCGCCGAGTAGAAGATCAGGGCGGTCTCCAGGCCCTCCCGGACCACCGCGAGGAACGCCATCCCGGCCACCGCGAACGAGCCGACGGCCAACGCCTCGCTCAGTCTGCCGCGCAGCTCACCGGCGATCGTCCGGGCGGCCCGACGCATCCAGAAGATCATCCAGGTCACGAAGACGACGGCGGTGACCGAGGTGACCGCCTCGAACAGTTCCCGGTCCTCGGAGCGGGCCAGCAGTGAGGTCGAGGTGTACTCGATGAGCCAGCCGAACAGCACCGACAGGGCCACGGCGAGCCCGACACCGGCCCACACCTGGGGCAGCCGGTCGCGGCGCTGCGACTTGACCAGGAAGGCGACCAGGATGCTGACGACCAGCGTCGCCTCCAGGCCCTCCCGCAGGCCGATCAGGTACGTGGCGAACATCGGTACTCCGTGTCGTGGTCAGGCATGCCTCAGTTTACTTAGGGCAGCCATACCTTCCTCCTGATCCGGGGTCCCGTCAAGTCGTTCATGACAGGGTTCACCCTGGCCGGGATGGTCGGGCGGACCCGCTGGCCGGGGGGTGCCAGCCAGCCGCCCGACGTGGCAAAATCCGACGTACCCCAGGACAGGACGGCCCGTGCCCGACACGCCCCGCACCCCCACCCTCCGCCCCGCGTACGCCCCGCCACCGGTGAGTTCCGCCCCCGGCGCGCTTCGCCACCGCCAGCCGGGACGGCACCGGTGAGGGGCTTCGGCCCGTGGCTGGGCGTGCTCGCGCTGGTGATCGTCCTCAACGCACTCCGACTGCGCCCGCTGGCCCTGGTCGTGTCCCTCGCCTGGCTCGCCTGGTGCGTGTGGACCTGGGTCCGCCCGGCCCGCCGCGACAAGATCCGCTCTGCCGGGCGACGGTAGCGGCATCCACCGGCCACGACCCCGCCGGACCGCCCCACCGCGCCGCGAGACCCCCGGACGCGCGCAGGGCCGGCCGCTCGGCGGCCGGCCCTGCGCGGGTGTGCTCAGTAGCGGTAGTGCTCGGGCTTGAACGGGCCCTCCGGAGAGACGCCGAGGTAGGCGGCCTGCTCCTTCGTCAGCTCGGTCAGCCGGGCACCGAGCGCGCCCAGGTGCAGCCGGGCGACCTTCTCGTCCAGGTGCTTGGGGAGCACGTAGACGCCGATCGGGTACTCGTCGGTCTTGGTGAACAGCTCGATCTGGGCGATCGTCTGGTTGGCGAACGAGTTCGACATCACGAAGCTCGGGTGACCGGTGGCGTTGCCCAGGTTCAGCAGGCGGCCCTCGGAGAGCACGATGATGGCGTGGCCGTCGTCGAAGCGCCACACGTCGACCTGCGGCTTGATGTTCTCCCGGGTGACGTCGGAGCGCTTCATCAGGCCGGCCATGTCGATCTCGTTGTCGAAGTGGCCGATGTTGCCGACGATGGCCTGGTGCTTCATCCGGGCCATGTGCTCGTTGGTGATGACGTCGAAGCAGCCGGTCGCGGTGATGAAGATGTCGGCCTGCTCGACCACGTCCTCCAGGGTGGCGACCTGGTAGCCGTCCATCGCCGCCTGGAGGGCGCAGATCGGGTCGACCTCGGTCACCACGACCCGGGCGCCCTGGCCGCGCAGCGACTCGGCGCAGCCCTTGCCCACGTCGCCGTAGCCGAGCACGACGGCCATCTTGCCGCCGATCAGCACGTCGGTGGCCCGGTTGATGCCGTCGATCAGGGAGTGCCGGCAGCCGTACTTGTTGTCGAACTTGCTCTTGGTCACCGAGTCGTTGACGTTGATCGCCGGGAAGAGCAGGGTGCCGGCCCGGTGCATCTCGTAGAGCCGGTGCACGCCGGTGGTGGTCTCCTCGGTGACGCCCTTGATGCCGGCGGCGATCCGGGTCCAGCGCTGGTTGTCCTCCCCGAGGCTGCGGTGCAGCACCTGGAGGATGACCGCGTACTCCTCGGAGTCGGCGGACTCGACCGGCGGGACGACCCCGGCCTTCTCGAACTCGACGCCCTTGTGGACCAGCAGGGTGGCGTCACCGCCGTCGTCGAGGATCATGTTCGGGCCCTGCCCGTCCGGCCAGGCGAGCACCTGCTCGGTGCACCACCAGTACTCCTCCAGGCTCTCGCCCTTCCAGGCGTAGACCGGGACGCCACCCGGCGCCTCCGGGGTGCCCTCGGGGCCCACCACGATCGCCGCGGCGGCGTGGTCCTGGGTGGAGAAGATGTTGCAGGACGCCCACCGGACCTGCGCGCCGAGGGCGACCAGCGTCTCGATCAGGACGGCGGTCTGGATGGTCATGTGCAGCGAACCGGTGATCCGGGCGCCGGCGAGCGGCTGGGCGTCGGCGAATTCACGGCGGATCGCCATCAGGCCGGGCATCTCGTGCTCGGCGAGGCGGATCTCCTTGCGCCCGAACTCGGCGAGCGACAGATCCGCCACCTTGTAGTCGCCCTCGGCGAGGGTGGCCGGCCGGGCGTCGCTGGATGACGCCGGGAGGGTGCTGGTCATGAAGGCTCCTGTCGAACGATGGCTGCGCGACCATCCACCTTACGCTCGCCTTCTCGCGGCGCACGGCGGGCCGCCTCGGGACAGCACACGGGGCGGTCGGCACCGGACGAAACCTCCGCCCACCTGCCGGCCGCCCCGTGCATCCCCCCGGTTTGGTTTCCCCCGCGCGCCGCCGGACCTTCGTCGCGACAACGCTGCGTACACATATAGTTACACTGCGCCACGGCATAGTCAAGCAATTCGGGAAAGTCGGACTTGCGGCGTGCCGCGTCTGCCGCCAACTCTGCTGCGGAAAAGGGGTGAGATCGTTCAGATGCCGCAACTGGCGACGAACGCCGCGCCCGTACCGGAGACGACAAGTGCCGTCGCGGCGGCCGTGCCCACGGCGGCCTGCCCCGGACCGAGCATCACCGTGCCGACCCCGTCGTCCACCGCGACCTTGCCGCTGTGGCAGAACACCACCCGGGGGCCGGGCAACGGCAGCCGGACCTCCGGCCCGGACGCCTCCACCGTCACCCGGTGCAACGCGAAATCGTCCACCGGCACCGGCCACCGGACCACCCCGGACGCCACCGGACGGGCGGCGATCACCGGATCGTCCAGCACCTCGAAGCACAGCACCCGCAGCAACTCGTCGACGTCCACGTGCTTGGGGGTCAGCCCACCGCGTAACACGTTGTCACTGGCCGCCATGATCTCCACACCGCAGCCCCGCAGGTAGGCGTGCAGGTTGCCGGCCGGCATCCAGATCGCCTCCCCCGGCGTCAGCCGGACGTGGTGCAGCAGCAACGCCACCAGCACCCCCGGGTCGGCCGGGTAGCGGTCGGCCAACTCCCGGGCCAGGTCGGCGTCCGGCCCGGCCACGTCCGCCGTGCGCACCGCCCCGATCAGCCGGGCACGGTCCGCGTCCGGCCAGGTCAGCAGCGTCCGTACGGCCTCGCGCAGCCCCGCCGGACCGGCCCGCAACGCGGCCACCACCGGCGACAGCTCCGGTACGCCGAAACCGGCCAACGCCGTCGCCGACACCGCCGGGTCACGGAACCCGCAGAGCGCGTCGAACGGCGTCAACGCGACCAGCAACTCCGGCTTGTGGTAGGGATCGACGTAGTTACGCGGCCGCCCACCCCGACCCGCCCCGACGACGGTTCCGGCGTGGCCCGCCCCGGCAGCGGTTCCGGCGTGGCCCGCCCCGGTGCCACCGCCCACCCCTGCCCGCCCGGCCTCAGCCTGCCCTGCTTCAGCCTGCCCGGCCGGCGACCCGGCGCAAGCCTGCTCGGCCGCGTACCCGGCGCGGGCCTGCTCGGCCGCGTACCCGGCGCGGGCCTGCTCGGCGTCCGGGTGGGCCTGGAGACTCAACGGGGCCTCCGCCGCGAGCACCTTCAGCAGGAACGGCAGCCGGGCGCCGAACCGGCCGACCACCTGGTCGCCGAGCCAGTGATCCGGCTCGGCGACCAGCAGATCGGTCAGGCTCATCCGCTCGCCGCCCCGGTCGACCGTGGCCGGGCCGCCCGGGTGGGCGCCCAGCCACAACTCCGCCTCCGGGCCGGCGCTGGGCACCGGTCGCCCCTGCAACTCGGCGATCGCCGAGCGGGACCCCCAGGCGTAGTCGCGGATCGACCCGTAGAGCAGCTCCACGCTCAGCCCCCGGCCCGCCCGGCCACCTCACCCGACTCGCTCGGCGACGGCACGACGGCGGTCGGCGCGGCCGTGCCGGTGCCGGCCCGCTCGGCGGCCACGCTGTAGATGTCCGGTTCCAGGTAGATGACCCGGGCGATCGGCACGGCCGTACGGATCCGCGCCTCGACCGCGTTGATCCCCCGGGCGAGTTCCTCGGCGCTCTCCCAGGCCGGCACGCCGATCTTCGCGGCCACCATCAGCTCCTCCGGACCGAGGTAGAGCGTCTTCATGTGGATGATCCGCTCGACCTCGGGGCCGGCGGTGACGGCCCGCTCGATGGTCGCCAGGTCGGCCGGGTCGGCACCCTCACCGAGCAGCAGGCTCTTCGTCTCGATCGCCAGCACGATCGCGATGATCACCAGCAGTACGCCGATCATCGCGGTGCCCGCAGCGTCCCACATGCCGTTGCCGGTGATCAGCGTCAACCCCACACCGAACAGCGCGAGCACCAGACCGACCAGCGCGCCGAAGTCCTCCAGCAGCACCACCGGCAGCTCCGGCGCCTTGGCCCGACGGATGAAGTTCACCCAGGACTGGCTGCCCCGGGTGTGGTTCGACTCCTTGATCGCGGTACGGAAGGAGAAGCCCTCCATCACGATGGCCGCCAACAGGACCGTCACCGGCACCCACTGCCACGCGGTGATCGGGTGCGGGTCGGCCGCCTTGTGCCACGCCTCGTAGAGCGCGAAGAGGCCACCGAGGCTGAACAGCACGATCGACACGATGAACGCGTAGATGTAGCGCTCCCGGCCGTACCCGAAGGGGTGCTCCGGGGTGGCCGCCCGTTTGGCCCGCTTACCGCCCAGCAGCAGCAGCGCCTGGTTGCCCGAGTCCGCCACCGAGTGGATCGACTCGGCCAGCATCGACGACGAGCTGGTCAGCAGGAACGCGATGAACTTGGTGATCGCGATGCCGACGTTAGCCAGCAGGGCGGCGATGATCGCCTTGGTCCCACCGTTCGCGCTCACGCTGTCGCTCCGCTCCGCGACGCGGCGACGTGAGACGCCGCGCTACCCGGTCCGACGGCCCGCTCGCCCACAGCGCGGTCCCTGCATGCGTTCACTGGTTCGACAGCTCCTTCATCTCGGTGACGGCCGGTACGGCCATCGGGTCCAGCCCATGGGCCAGGGCCAGATAGATCGACGCGAAGTCGGGCACCGCGACGAGGGAGGCGAGCCGTTCCAGCGCGGAACCACCCTCGGCGGTGACCACGTCGCAACGCACGCCCCGCCGCTCGGCGAGGGTCTGCACCGCGTCGGCGCGGCGCTCCTCGACGGCGAGCGGTTCATCGGTGTCGTCGTCGGCGTTGAGCCCGCCGTCACGCAGCAACACCAGCCGCAACCGGGTCGGGTCGGGCTCGGCCTCGTCCGCGTCGGCGAAGATGTCCCGGGTCGACTCCACCAGGCCGCCGAAGACGCCGTCGAGCAGGCCGACCCGGCCCCGGCCGGCCTCGCCCAGCGCCCCGGCGACCACCGGGTAACGGGCGTTGGCCGACAGCGTGTCGCCGAACCGGCGGGCCGCCACGGTCGCCAGCGGGGACGACCCCCAGACGATCGGAATCGACCCGGCCAGCCCGAGGGCCAGCGACTTCGCCGGGTTGACGAAGGACTCGGCGGTCGACCGGCACCGGTCGGCGTCGGCGTCCAGCCGGGCCGCCGTCTCGGCCAGATCCGCCTCGTTGACCTTCACCAGGCCGAGCGTACGGGCGGCGAGCAGGACCGGCACGGTGAGCGCCCAGAGGCTGGCGCGGGCCGGGGCTCGGCGGGGCACCGGGATGAACGGGGCACGGGCCCGCTCGGCCACCGACTGCAACTGCGAGTCGGGGGCGCCGACCGCGACCAACCGGGCACCCCGGCGGTGCGCGGCCTCGGCGGCACCCAGCGCCTCCGGGCTGCGACCCGACGCGCTGACCGCGATCACCACGTCGGCCGCGCCGACCCAGCCGGGCACCCCGGCGCTGCGGTGCGGGATGACGGGCACCGGGCAGCGCGGCCCGGCGACCGTGGCGAGCACGTCCCCGGTACGCCCGGCGGTGCCGATGCCCGCGATGACGACCGCCCGGGGGCGGCCCTCGTCCTCCAGCAGCGCCAGGTTGGCCTCGGCGGCCAGCGCGGCGGACTCCCGCACCTGGGCCCCGGCGGAGGCGGTGAAGCGCAACATTCCACCCGGGTCGTGGCTGGCGACCGCCTCCGGGTCGTCCAGCATCGATTCGTCGGCCACCCGCCGGCCACTCACGCCGGCCGTCCCCTCCATCACCGCTGCGCCTCCGGCCCACCGCGTGCCTCGTCCAGCAGCAACACCGGCACGTCGTCGCGCACCTCGAAGATGCGACCGCACTGCGTGCAGGTGAGGGTCTGGGCCTGAGCGTCGTAGTCCAGCGGTGCGTGGTGTGTGTCCGGGCAGGCGAGGATTTCGAGCAACTGCGGGTCCAGGGCCACGGCGCGGCTCCTTCCACGTGTGTGGTCTGTGCCGGTCGACGGTGCCGACCGGCGCGAGGGATCTTATCGGCGAACCCGCTCCAGCACCTCGTCACGCAGCGAGGTCATCCGCTCCTGGGTCGGGCCCTCCACGTTGAGCCGCAGCAGCGGCTCGGTGTTGGACGCGCGCAGGTTGAACCACGCGCCGTCGGGGAACCGCAGGGTGAGCCCGTCCAACTCGTCCGCCTCCGCCTGCGGGTAGGCGGCCCGCACCTCCGCCACCCGGGCGGCCTGGTCGGTCACCGTGGAGTTGATCTCGCCGGAGGCGACGTACCGTTCGTAGACGCTGGCCAGCAGGGACAGCGGCTGGGACTGCTCGCCCAATGCGGCCAGGGTGTGCATGGCCGCGAGCATCCCGGTGTCGGCGAACCAGAAATCCCGGAAGTAGTAGTGCGCCGAGTGCTCGCCCCCGAAGATCGCGTTGGTGCGTGCCATCTCGGCCTTGATGAAGGAGTGGCCGACCCGGGCCACCACCGGCACCCCCCCGTGTTCCTGGATGATCTCCGGGACCGCGCGGGAGGTGATCAGGTTGTGGATCACCGTGGAGCCGGGGTGTTTGGCCAGCTCGCGGGCGGCGACCAGGGCGGTGATCGCCGACGGGGAGACCGGTTCGCCCCGCTCGTCGATGACGAAGCAGCGGTCGGCGTCACCGTCGAAGGCCAGGCCCAGGTCGGCGGAGTGGGTCACCACCGCCCGCTGCAGGTCGACCAGGTTCTTCGGGTCGAGCGGGTTGGCCTCGTGGTTGGGGAAGGTGCCGTCCAGCTCGAAGTAGAGCGGGACGATCTCCAACGGCAGGGCCGGCAGCGCCGCGTCGCCGAGCACACTCGGCACCGTGTAGCCACCCATCCCGTTGCCCGCGTCCACCACCACCTTGAGCGGGCGGATGGTCGACAGGTCCACCAACTTGCGCAGGTGGGCCGCATAGTCGGGGAGCAGGTCACGCCGGTCGACGGGGGCCGTCGGCGCGGCGGTGGGGCGGGTGCCGGAGTCCAGCAGCGCCTGGGCCCGGACCCGGATGTCGGCCAGGCCGCTGTCCTGGCCGATCGGGCGGGCACCGGAGCGGCACATCTTGATGCCGTTGTACTGCGCCGGGTTGTGGCTGGCGGTGAACATCGCCCCGGGCAGGCCCAGCGCGCCCGAAGCGTAGTAGAGCATGTCGGTGGAGGCCAGCCCCAGCTCGATCACGGCCCGCCCCTCGGCCCGGACCCCGGTGGCGAAGGCGGCGGCCAGCCCCGGGCCGGTGGCCCGCATGTCGTGCGCGACCAGCACGGCGTCGCCCGGCTCACCGGAGGAGTTGAGCACCTGGGTGAGGGCGGACCCCAGCGCCTCGGCCGCCCGCTCGTCCCACTGGTCGGGCACCGTCCCACGGACGTCGTACGCCTTCACGATCTGGGACAGGTCAGACACCGGTTTCAGCTCCTCGACAGGGGTCGTCAACGACCCTGAGCGTATCGGAGCGGTGGCGTCCGTCCCGTGCTAGCCGGGGAGCTGGGGCATGATCGTTGTCGACCCACCGCCGGCGGTGGGCGTCGGAGCGGACCGCCCCTGGTCGGGCGGGACGGAGACGGGCCGCGCCGGGGCCGGCGGAACAGCGGCCGACGGGGCCGGCGGGGCGGCAGCCGACGGGGCCGGCGGGGCGGCAGCCGACGGGGCCGGCGGGGCGGCAGCCGACGGGCCTGCGGTGGAGCCGTCCGGAGCCGGCGGCACGGGGACACCCGGAGCCGGAACAGGCGGGACCGAGACGGGCGGAGCCGAGACCGACGGAGCCGAGACAGCCGAAGCCGAGACGGGCGGAGCCGGAACAGGCGGGACCGAGACGGCCTGGGCCGAGACGGGCGGGGCAGGCGGAGCGGCGACCGGCTGGACGGGGACGGCCCGGGCCGACACCGATGGGGCAGCCGAGGGTGGGGCGGAAGCGGGGTGGTCCGGGGCGGAGGCCGGGCGGGCACCGTACACCCCGCCGGCCGGGCGCGGGGCGGGGGCGGGTGTCACCGCCGGGTAGGTGCCGGGTGCCCCGTACAGGCTGCCGGGGCGGGCCGGCGCGGACGGCTGGGGCTGCGGCTGCCCGTACACCTGGCCACCGGCGGGCGGCTGCTGGCCCCCGTACACCTGGCCGGCGGGTGGCGGGGGCGGACCCGGCACCGCGACCCCGGAGCGGTAGGTGGTCGGACCCGGGTTGCGGGGCTGCGGGACGGCCGGGAAGTCAGCCGGGCCGGCGGCCGGGGCGTGGTCGGCACCGGCCGCCCTGGCGCGGGCCCGATCGGCCCGGGACCGGAAGATCAACAGGGCGATGAGCCCGGCACCCAGGACCACCAGGGCGATACCGGCGTACATGATCATGGATCCTCCGGAGGTCTCTGCGGCGGCGGCCCGACCGGCGGGCGAGGCGGCGAGCACGGCCTGGGTGGCCACCGGCTCCGTCGCGGGCACGGGGGTGGACGCGACGGGGGTGGGCGTGGGCTTCCTGGTCGGGGTGGGACTCGGGGTCGGGGTACCGGCAGCCCTCCCGCCGACCCTGGACGTGTCGGTGCCCCGGCCGATCAGCCGGCCGACCGCCGTGGTCGCCTCACCGACCACGGCCAACCGACCCGCCGGTGCCCCGGCCAGGAACGCCACCCGGTAGCGGACGGTGCTGCTCTTCCCCCTGCACAACGGTGGAGCCGCCGACGAGGTACGGGAGACCCGCACCACGCCACCGTCTCCGGAAACGGGCACGCTGGACCAGCGGCCCCCGGTCTGCACCTCTACCCGCACCTGGTCCGCGCCAACCCCGGTGAGGCTCAGCCCCAGCGCGGTGCGCAGCGACACGCATCCGGCGCTACGTTTACGCACCTCGATCGAGACCGCGCCCGGGGAACCACCGGCGGAGAAGGCACCCGAGGCCCGGACCCGCACCCGGTCCGAGTCCGCATACGCGGGGAGCGCGCCGACCGCCACCAGGCCACCGAGCAGCGCACCGACGGCCACCACCCGCGTCGCCTGCCGACACACGGACATCTCCCCTCCCCTCCCGCCCCGGCGGGGCCGCGGGTCAGGTTACAACCCGGTCAGCGACCCACCCGGTGACAGAGCGTCCCGCATGTGGGCCGTATTACTCGTTCCCGGGGCGGGCGGCACCGGGCCCTTCGGCGGCAGGGCTCAGGATGGGCGGGCCGGCGCCGGCCGCCCACCCCGCCGACGCACGGCTGCGTTCGGCGACCCGCCACCCGTGCCGGCCGGCGCCGTGGCCGCCGGCTCGACACCGGCCGGCTCACTGCCCACGAACTCCTCCCCGACCAGCCCCGTCGCGGCGGCGAGGGTGTCACGGCAGAGCCGGTCGGCGGTCCGGGTGGTCTCCGGCAGCCGGTACCGGGGAGTCAACGCGAGCACCTGGTCGACCGCGTTGTCCAGGCTCATCCGGTGCCCGACGCTGACGAACACCGGCTTCACCCCGTCCCGGGTACGCAGCACCCGGCCGACGACCGCACCGGCATCGACCAGCGGGGCGGCGTCCCCCCGGCGCGGACCCGGCCCGGTCCACCCGCCCACCAGCGGGGTCTTACCCACCCCGATCGCCGGCAGCCCGGTCACCACGCCCAGATGACAGGCCAACCCGAAGCGACGCGGGTGGGCCAACCCGTGCCCGTCACAGACCAGCAGCTCCGGGCGGGTCGTCAACCGGTCCAGGGCGGCCAGCAACGCCGGCAGCTCCCGGAAGGCGAACAGCCCCGGCACGTACCCGAAGGCGGGCCGGCCGACGTGGACCGCCCGGTCCACCACCTCCAGGGTCGTGGCGTCGAGCACGGTCACGGCTGCGGCGAGCAGGTCACCACTCTCGGCGTACGCCACGTCCAGGCCGGCCACCGTCGCAGGCCGGCATGGCCCCGGCCCGATCAGGTCCGCCTGGGGCCGCAACCGGTCCTGTACGGCCACCGCCTCGGCGACCGTCAGCTCGGTGCTGCGGTGCTGCTCGGGCCGCCGAGCCGACTCAGCTCGGCTCACCGTCGCGCCCGCCCTCTTCCTTCTTGTTGCCGAAGGCCCCGAAGGCGATCGCGAAGATGGTGCCGATGGAGATCCCGAACACCACACCGACGGCGTCCTCGAACATGGTCCACCCGATGACGATGCCGATGAGCAGGCCCGACACCCAGGCGGTGAGCTGGCGCTTGTTGGCGGAGGGGTACATCACCTCATCCTATTCAGCTACCGCAAAGCACCCGTTTCACCGGAGGCTGCCGGCGGCGTCCCGCCTTCAGGCAGGCTGCTTCTACGAGGCGTCAGACCCATCCACCCTCACCGCTCCATACCCGCCGGGCAGTGCGGCTTGGCGGGATCTACTCGCCTGCCGCCTGCTCGAAAATGCCTTCGATGGTTTCGGCGTCCGGGAGGAGCTGTCCTCCCGTCACTGCCAACGCGACCTGATCGGCAGCAGCCCGGTCGACCTCGCGGTAACGGTCGAGATTTCGATAGTCGTCAAGAAATCGGGTAACGAGCCCAGGGTTGTACACCCATGAGCGGCGGCGGTGGTCCCACATCAGGGCATGCCCCCGGGCCGGGTCGATCACGAACACACCTGCCGGCTCAGCCGTCTGGGCGTTACGGGACAGAACGTAGTAGGTCAACACTCTGACGCTCCATGTGATGTTCCAGTTCGGGAGATACGGGGAAGTCCTGCGCCGTCAGCCCGAACTGCGCAGCGACACCCGCAAAGTCTCGCCCATCAGTTCGGAGCGCCTCGATGTAGGACCACCAGACGCCCCTGTTGAGGTGTATCCACTTCGCAAAGGTGGCATCCTTCGCAGCGAAGAACTCCGCAAGCTGGGTGGGCACTTCGGCGGGCATTCCGTGGCGACGGTTGATCGACAACATCTCCAAGAATGCTTCGACCCGTTGTGCCGGCGACTGGGTCGTGCGACGCAGCACCTCGTACGCGCGGTGTGTCGCCAACCACGCGGCGCGGGAAGCTTGGCTGTGCACCTGCAACTCGAAGAGCTGCCCCTGCGGGGAGCGGACGGTGCAGTTGAAGCCGTAGAACCGATTGCCGGACCGCCAGAAGTTCTTACAGGAGCGCTCGTCAACCGTGAATCCGGCACGACTCAACTCCGCCACGGTCCCATGCACCGCCTGCTCGTAAGACACTACCTGTGACACTACGAAACAGAATCTGAGAACGTCGTTGACCTCACCGCTGAATTCCTCCACCGAGACGCCGACTGCACGTGCCTCGTCGAGGAACTTACGGGCCAGAGACAGCGGACTCTTCAACCGGAACTCCTGGTCACGCAGTTCGACCGCACCATCTGATCCCAGTGCCCTGCCTACCCGGGAGAGCGCGCTCTCCACATCGTCGGCCACCACCGCCGCCTGCTCATGAAGCCTGTCAAGCACCCTACGCTCATGCGCGGAGAGTTCGGCGAACACGTCCGCCGGCTGTACGCCCTGACCACTCGTTTCCGACGCGTCATCTTGGGCGTCCGCCGTGCGGTCCGAGCCACCGGGCCCGTCGAGCAGGTGCAGGCGGTTGAGGTACGGGTCGCCGTACCCCTGCTCGTCGTCGGGTGCCGGCGGGTGCTCGGGCAGGTCGGGCAGGGCGCTGAACCGCCCCCGCGCCAACCCGGCCAACGGCATCGGGTGGCCGTCTCCGCCGAGGATCAGCGCGTCGATACCAACGACGTTGTCGGGGTGCCGCCGGCCGGCGTGGGCGTAGAGGGGGCGCTCGTGGACCGTTCCCGCCTGCGGGTCGAGATAGAGCACCGTCCCGTTCTGGTTGAGCGCCACCCAGGCGTGCGAGCCGCCGTTCTCCCACTCGGTGATCAGGAAGGCGTAGCTGCCGTGACCTCCCAGGACCAGTTGGTCGTGCAGGTTGCGGTAGCCCCGTTCGACGGACTGGCGCAGGTCTGCCGGCCCCGGCGGGACACCGTCGGCGACGGCGAACAGCTTCTGGAACCGTCCGCCGGTGATCTCCTCGACCCGGCCGGGTCCGCCGGCCTCACCGTTGACCGGACGCCGGATGTCGCCTTGCAGGTAGCCGTCGAAGGTACGGGGCGCGGCCACCCTGGGTCGACCGTGCACCCACGTCTCAAACAGGGACAGGGTGCAGTCCAGGCAGTTGATGCCCCGGGTCGGGTCGGCCTGCGGGCCACCGTCGTTGGCCAGCGCGAACCACCCGCCCTGCCGGGGATCGGGGGTACGCACCACGCTGCCGTCCGGCTGCCGGGGCATCTGCCGTTCGAGGTCGGTCTGGTGCAAGGCCAGCGGTGGCCGCAACCCACCGAACTGCCCGTACCGGCGGGAGCGGTCGATGGGCGGCGGATCGTCGTCGCCGGTGAGCGCCGACCTGTCGCCCGTCTCGACCCCACCGGTGGCCAACTCGGCCACGTCGTCGTTGATGCGGGAGAAGTCAGCAGAGTCAGCTACGAACACCACATCCGGGACCACCCGACCTGAGCGGATCTCTTCCGCGAGGTCACGGTGGCGGTTGGCGTCATGCTCTGCCTGACGGGCAATTCCCCGGAGCCAGTTGGCCAGGGTCGACCGGCCCTCACGGTGGAGTTCGAACGCCTGGCGGGCAGCACGTCTGGCCACCGTCTCGCGCCTGCGGGCTGCTTCTCCCTGACGGGACGCCGCGTCGGTGCGTCGCCGATCCTCGAACCAGTGTCGCTGTGCCTCGAAGTAACCCTGATAGCGGCGACGGTCGAGCGCCTCCCGTTCGGCTGCCCATTTCGCGGCGTACCACCGGGGAGTTCTCGGGCGCGGTGGCTCGTCGTCCGGATCTGGTGTCGGAGGGGTCGGGTCGGTGGCCGGCGGGTCCACGGGCCCGGGGGCCAGTGCCTCCAGGAGCGGGAAACGTCTGTCGCCCTGCCGCCGGCCATCACGGTCGGCTACGCCGGGCGGCCTCTCCCGGGCAGCCTGCGGAGTGTCCGGTGCGCTGCCGTGGGTCGGGAGCCCAGGCGTCGGTGCCGGCCCCACCGACCCACCGGGTGCCGGCCCCAG
This sequence comes from Micromonospora sp. NPDC049257, assembly GCF_040678915.1. Lineage (NCBI taxonomy): Bacteria > Bacillati > Actinomycetota > Actinomycetes > Micromonosporales > Micromonosporaceae > Micromonospora > Micromonospora sp. NPDC049257. The sequence continues at coordinate 44,235 of NZ_JBFAQU010000006.1, read as the reverse complement.
CGGAACGCCGGCTGTGGAAGCGGCCGACGTCGTGCGTCCAGGAGAGGGGTCTGCGGTAGGTGACGCCGCAGCGGTTGCCGTCGGTGCTCCGCCCGCTGTCGTCACGCTGGCGGGCGGGTTGCCCTGCCCGGAGTCGGGCCCGGGTGGCACGGTGACCGCCGCGTTCGTCGGCGCCACCTCAGCGGCTCGACCTGCCGTCAGCGGGGAGGTCACCTGATCGGCAGCGACCGAGGACAGGGTGGGGCTGGACGGCGTCGACTCGGCCACGATCGACGCCGGAGCCGCGCCCGTGACGTGGTCGATCTCGGGTGCTGGTCGGGCCAGGGCCATCACTGCGCCCGCTCCCGCCTTCCCGTCCACCGGCCCGACGGCAGCGGCGGCCCGGCTGGGATCGGGCGGCACCTGCGGATCGCGGGGCGACGGCGTCTCGACGGCAGCGCCTGAGCCGTCACCGGCCACGACGGTGGGGCCGAAGGATGTCCCCGGTCCCGGCACGGAAGCGTCGGCGGCCGGCCGCGCAGGAGCATCGCCGGCCGGGGATGCCTGGTCGGTACCGGCCGGCACCGGTGACGGTGGGACGGGGAAGGCCGCCGGCACCTGGGTGGCGTCGGCCAACGAGTGCAGCCGGCCATCGAGGCGGGCGTGCAGCGCGGCGTCCGCCTGCGCGGTCGCCGAACCGCCGACCCCGGAGACGGCCGCCCGAGCCGCGTCCTCCGGCGACAACGCTCCCTGGCCGGTGGCCAGCCCCGCCGCGCCCTCCGCGAGCACCTCACCGGTCATCTCCCGGCCCAGGTGCTCACCGACCCGGGCCCCCCGCCCGGTGGCGTGCCGCCCCAGCCCGGCCAGTGGTGCGACCGCACCACCGGCCAGCCCACCGAGCGCCGACGCACCGAGATCGGCGAGGTCGAGGCCGTGCCGGCGACCGGTGGAGTTCTGGTACGCCTGCGTCGCGAGGTTGACGCCGCCCTCCTGTCCCGCCTCGAACAGGCCCCCCTTGACCGCCCGCTTGCCGAGCCCACGGATCCCGTCCCGGGCCACTTCTTTGGCGGCCCGCTCGCCCGCCTCCTTGAGGCCCTGTCGGAGCGCCTTCTTGGCCAGTTGCGCCATCAGCCGGCGGAAAATCTGCTGGATTACCAGCCGACTGGCGGTGACCGCCGCGCCGGCCGCCGGTGAGGCGGCCCCGGCGGTGAGTGCGGCGGCGACGGCGAGCGCGAGCAGCTCCACGACCAGGATGCCGAGTTCGATCCACACCTCGAGCTTGGCGGCCTCGATGTCGCAGCCGCACTCCTCGACCAGGCGGCCCAGGTCGGTACTGACCGCGAGCAGCACCGACAATGGAGCCTCGTCGCCGTCGGCGAGCCGTCGCCAGGCCGCCTCGAACGCCTCCGGGACCGCGCCGGTCCCGCCGTAGCCGCCGCGTACCTCGGTGGCGGCGGCGATCGCGTCGGCACGAGGGCCGGCCAGCGCGCCCGCCACGGCGTACCACTGGTCGGCGAGATCCCAGACGGCGCGTTCGTTTCCCTCCGGCCACTCCACGCCGACCACCCAGTCGAGCGCCTCGTAGGCCCAGCCCGGCAGGTCCCAGGGGCTGTAGTCGAGGGGGTGCGGGATCGGGCTCGGCAGCACGGTCACGGCTTCCCCCGCAGGTCAGTGCCGACGGTCACGAGGGTCGGCCACCCGGTCGAAGCGCCGGCCGCTGGCCGCGTCGGTCCGTAGGTTGGCGTCGACCGAGGTGACCACGTCGGTGCCGAGCCCCTGCAACGCTCGGCCGAGCCCGGCCCAGGCACGCAGCAGGGTCTCCTCGTGGGACCGGTAGCTCTTCTCGAAGGCCGCGCCGATGTCGTCCCGGCCCCATGGGCGGGGTGCGCTGGCCGCCGTGATCTCCCCACCGAGGGTGATGCGGCGGGCCGACACCGACTCACCGGCCAGGTGCAGGTCGGTGCCACCCCGCCGGGCCCGGGCCGGATCGAGCCAGAGTTGCCCCTCACCCATGCCGTTCGTCCTCCCGCCGGAGCACCGCGTCGGCCCGCCCGAACAGTGTGCCGAAGTCGCCCGTACGCAGGAACTCCACCGACCCCGAGCCGGCCGGCAGGTGGGCGGCGACCAACTCCTGGGTGGCCGTGGCCGCCCGGGCGCAGGCCCGGTGCACCGTCATGGTGATCTTGCGACTGAGCGCGTGGTGATCGCGGTCGTGGTAGACCTCGCCGGTGAGCTCCACCGAGATCAGCTCGCCACGGGCACCCACCGTGGCGGTGACCTGGCCGTCGTCCGACCGCTCCGTGACACGCAGTGCGGCCAGTTCGGACCCCAGTTCGTCCACACCGGACCGCAACCGCCGGTATTGGCCGTACACCTCGTCGAACCGCGCCCGGAGCGCCTGGTTCGCGTCGCGGTCCACCCTCTCGGCCAAGGCCACCCTCCCCCGGTCACCGTCAGTCAGGCGAACCATACCGGGTGCCACGATTCCGTGGGGTCCGGTAGTTTCGGGCCGTGATCGATCGCCAACAGGCCGAGCAACTCGCCGACGTGTGGGCCCGGCGGGACTCTCAGCGCCTGGGCCACGAGTGCCGGGCCACCCTGGACGAGTTCGACCTGGGCTACGTGATCAGGTCGACCGTCGACCGCGCGGTCGACACGGACCCCGGCGACCTGCCGACCACCGTCGTCGACAAGGAGACCGGCGAGGTCACCACCTGGCCCCGGGTGCCGGCGGCCGTGGTGCAGCAGATGTACCGCCGCAGCCGCCCCACCGGCACCCCCGCCCCGCGCACCGTCGACCCGGCCAGCCTGCTGCTCCGCGAGATCCGTCGGCTGCCGTCGCCCGCCACCGTGGCGCACCTGACCGTCGAGGGCCGCACCTACCTCGGTCACGGCGTCAAGGGCGACGTGGCGGTGCGGCATCACCCGCTGGTCCGGGCCTACCTGGACGAACTGCCCCCGGGGCACCTGGTGCGCGGAGGCGACCGGCACGCCGAGATGGTCGTCGTGTCGGACGTCCTGCACGAGTACGACCACCGCCGCGCCGCCGCCGGCCAGCCCCCGCTGACCATGCGCGAGGCGGAGTCGCTGCTGCTGGCGACCGGGATGGACGTGTTCCTGGCCCGCGAGCCGGGTGATCCGCAGGCCGGCCCGGCGGAACGCCCGTGCGACTCCTGCCTCAACTTCCTGGTGCACTTCGCGGTCCTCGGCTGGTCCGAACTCGCGTTCACCCAGCAGTGGCAGCCGGAGCCCGCGACAGCACCTGAAGCTGACCGATTCGCCGCAGAGGTTGCTCATGCTCTGGTCGAGGGGGGCTGGGAACCAACCCCTGGCGACGAGGCGCTGGCGAGAATGGCAATTCTCGAAGCCCGCGAGTTGTGCCCCGGGCATCCCGAGCTTCCTGCCGCGCTGGACGCCTTGAGCCGCTTTCCCTCGTTGGGGAGCAGTCGGCGCGGTCCCGGGCGGCAGGTCTGGATCTCGCGGTTCTCCATCGACCCCGTGCACGCCGCCTACACCGCCGCCACCCTGGCGGACTTCGGTGCCGTGCTCGGCGTACGGCTCTTCCCGATCGGCGCGGGGCATCCGGACACGATCCTGGCGGTGGACGAGCACGGCCGGGTCTTCGCACTGGACCAGGCGGGCGAGTGGTTCCTCGGCGACGACGTCGACACGGCGCTGACCACCCTGCTCCTGGGTCTCGCCCCGCCCCGGGTCCGGGACGACGGCAGCTGGTGAGAGGGGTGTGCCGGGGTTACAGCGGCATCCCGGTCAGCACCAGCACCCTCGGCTCGGTGTAGTCGTCCATCGCCGACCGCACGCCCTCCCGGCCGACGCCGCTGCCCTTGACACCCCCGTACGGCATCTGGTCGGCCCGGTACGACGGCACGTCGCCGACGATCACCCCGCCCACCTCCAGCACCCGCGCGGCGGTGAACGCCACGTCGAGCCGGTGGGTGAACACGCCGGCCTGCAGCCCGTACGCCGAGTCGTTGACGGCGGCGAAGGCGGCGTCGTCGTTGTCGACCGACGCCACCACCAGCACCGGCCCGAAGACCTCTTCGGCGCAGACCTTGGCCGACGGCGGCACCCCGGTCAGCACGGTGGGTGGATAGCTGGCGCCGTCGCGGCGGCCCCCGGTCTCGACGGTGGCCCCGGCGGCGACGGCCTCGTCGACCCACGCCTCGACCCGTTGGGCGGCCTCGACGGAGACCAGCGGCCCGACGTCGGTCGACTCGGCGGTGGGGTCGCCGGTGCGCAGTGCCCGCACGGCGGCGACCAGCCGGGGCAGGAAGGCGTCGTGGTGGTGTTCGTGCACGAGGACCCGCTGCACGGCGATGCAGGACTGCCCGGCCTGGTAGTTGCCGAAGGTGGCGATCCGCCGGGCGGCGAAGTCCAGGTCCGCGTCGGACGACCAGTCGGCGCAGATCACCGCCGCCGCGTTGCCGCCGAGTTCCAGGGTGACGTGCTTGTCCGGCACCTGACGGCGGATCTGCGCGCCGACCGGCCCGGAGCCGGTGAACGACACCACCGGCAGCCGGGGGTCGTCGACCAGGTCGGCGGTGCGGTCGTTGGGCAACGGCAGCACCGAGAACATCCCGGCCGGCAGGTCGGCGCCGGCGAGGATCTCGCCGAGCAGCAGCGCGGACAGCGGTGTCGCCGGGGCGGGCTTCACGATGATCGGCGCACCGACCGCGAGGGCCGGGGCGACCTTGTGCGCCACGAGGTTGAGCGGGAAGTTGAACGGGGTGATGCCCAGCACCGGCCCCCGGGGCACCCGCCTGACCAGGGCGATCCGGCCGGTCGCGGTGGGGTCGGTGTCGAGGCGCTGCATCTCGCCGGAGAACCGTCGGGCCTCCTCGGCCGCCCAGCGGAACGTCGACACCGCCCGGCCCACCTCGGCTCGCGCCCAGGTGACGGGCTTGCCGTTCTCGGCGGTGATCAGGTCGGCCACCTCGGCCGCCCGCGCGGCGAGTTCCCGGGAGACGTGGTCGAGGGCCGCCGCCCGGACGTGTGCGGGCAGGGCCGCGGCCTCCGTCGCCACCCTGGCCGCCGCGGCGACGGCGGTTTCGACCTGGTCGGGCGTGGCCCAGCTGGTACGCCCCACCGCCCGGCCGTCGTACGGGTGGGTGACGGTCACCTCGTCGTCGCCGTGGACGGCACGACCGGCGACCCAGAACGCTCTCGGCTCCACGTCGGCAGCGTAGACGACACGCAGCCGCACGGAAACAGTCGCTCAAGCCCTTGTCTGCCGCGAATTCGGTAGCCAAGATGGCAGTCAGATTGCGATTACCTCCGCTGACTCCGACTCCCAGCCACCCCTGGAGAGACCTCACCATGAGCGACCAGCAGCAGTTGCGCAACTTCGTCGACGGCGCGTACGTCGACCCGGTGGACGGCGGTCACGCCGATCTGATCGACCCCTGCACCGGTGACGTCTTCGCCCAGGCTCCCGTCTCCGGGCCGGCGGACGTGGACGCGGCGATGCGGGCCGCCGCCACCGCCTTCGAGAGCTGGCGGGAGACCACCCCGGCCGAGCGGCAGCGGGCGATGCTGAAGCTCGCCGACGCGGTGGAGTCGCGGGCCGCCGAGCTGGTCGACGCGGAGGTGCGCAACACCGGCAAGCCGCGGCAGCTCACCGCCGAGGAGGAGTTGCCGCCGGCGGTGGACCAGTTCCGGTTCTTCGCCGGGGCGGCCCGCATGTTGGAGGGCCGCTCGGCCGGGGAGTACCTGGCCGGGCACACCTCGTACGTGCGGCGGGAGCCGATCGGGGTCTGTGCGCAGGTCACCCCGTGGAACTACCCGCTGATGATGGCGGTGTGGAAGATCGCCCCGGCGTTGGCGGCCGGCAACACGGTGGTGTTGAAACCGTCGGACACCACGCCGGTGTCGACGCTGCTGCTGGCCGAGATCGCCGCCGAGTTCTTCCCGCCGGGGGTGTTCAACGTGGTCTGCGGCGACCGGGACACCGGTCGTACCCTGGTGGCGCATCCGACGCCGCAGCTGGTGTCGATCACCGGCTCGACCCGGGCGGGCATGGAGGTCGCGTCGGCCGCCGCGCCGGACCTCAAGCGGACCCACCTGGAGCTGGGCGGCAAGGCCCCGGTGGTGGTCTTCGACGACGCGGACGTGGCGGCGGCGGCCGAGGCGATCGCGATGGGCGGCTACTTCAACGCCGGCCAGGACTGCACTGCGGCGACCCGGGTGCTGGCCGGTCCCGGTGTGCACGACGACTTCGTGGCGGCCCTCACCGAGCAGGCCCGCAACACGCGCACCGGTGCCCCGGACGACGCCGACGTGCTCTACGGCCCGCTGAACAACGCCAACCAGCTCGCCCGGGTCAGCGGCTTCGTCGACCGGCTCCCCGATCATGCCGACCTGCACACCGGTGGCGCGCGGGTGGGCGGGCGCGGCTACTTCTACTCCCCCACCGTGGTCTCCGGGGTACGCCAGGCCGACGAGATCATCCAGCAGGAGGTGTTCGGCCCGGTCATCACCGTGCAGCGGTTCACCGACGAGGACGAGGCGGTGCGCTGGGCCAACGGCGTCGACTACGGCCTGTCCGCCTCGGTCTGGACCCGTGACCACGGCCGGGCGATGCGGATGACCCGCCGGCTCGACTTCGGCTGTGTCTGGGTGAACACCCACATCCCGTTCGTGTCGGAGATGCCGCACGGCGGCTTCAAGCACTCCGGGCACGGCAAGGACCTGTCGGTCTACAGCCTGGAGGACTACACCCGGATCAAGCACGTCATGCACCACATCGAGGGCTGATCCCCATGGTTTCCAGCGCGGAGCTGCACCGGCGGCGGGGTGCCGCCGTGGCCCGGGGGGTCGGCAGCGTCATCGACTCGTACGTGGACACCGCCAGCGGCGGCACGGTCGTCGACGTCGAGGGGCGGGAGTGGATCGACTTCGCCGCCGGCATCGCGGTCACCAGCGTCGGCAACTCGGCCCCGCGTGTCGTGGAGGCGGTACGCGCCCAGGTCGAACGGTTCACCCACACCTGCTTCATGGTCGCGCCGTACGAGTCGTACGTGGCGGTCTGCGAGCAGCTCAACGCGTTGACCCCGGGCACCTTCGAGAAGCGGTCGGCGCTGTTCAACTCGGGTGCCGAGGCGGTGGAGAACGCGGTGAAGATCGCCCGGCACGCCACCGGACGGCAGGCGGTGGTGGTCTTCGAGCACGCCTACCACGGCCGGACCAACCTGACCATGGCGTTGACCGCGAAGAACATGCCGTACAAGCACCGGTTCGGGCCGTTCGCCGGGGAGATCCACCGGGTGCCGATGTCGTACCCGCTGCGCGACGGCGGGTTGTCCGGGGCGCAGGCGGCGGCGCGGGCGCTGGAGCTGGTGGACAAGCAGGTCGGGGCGGAGAACGTGGCCGCGCTGCTGATCGAGCCGATCCAGGGGGAGGGCGGTTTCGTCGTACCGGCGACGGGTTTCCTGCCGGCGCTGCGGGAGTGGGCGACGGCGGCCGGGGTGGTGTTCGTCGCCGACGAGATCCAGACCGGCTTCTGCCGTACCGGCGACTGGTTCGCCTGCGACCACGAGGGCGTGGTGCCGGACCTGGTCACCCTGGCCAAGGGCATCGCCGGCGGGTTGCCGTTGGCGGCGGTGACCGGCCGGGCGGAGCTGATGGACGCGGTGCACGTCGGCGGCCTCGGCGGCACCTACGGCGGCAACCCGATCGCCTGCGCGGCGGCCCTGGCCAGCATCGAGACGATGCGGGAGCTGGACCTGGCCGCCGCCGCCCGGCGGATCGGGTCGGTGCTCGCCGACCGGTTGCGCGCCGTCGCCGCCCGCGACCCCCGGATCGCCGAGGTACGCGGGCGGGGCGCGATGCTGGCGGTGGAGCTGGTCCGGCCGGGCACCCTGGTTCCCGACCCGGCCGCCGCCAGTGCCGTCTCGGCGGCCTGTCACGCTGCCGGCCTGCTCACCCTGACCTGCGGCACCTACGGCAACGTGCTGCGGTTCCTGCCGCCGCTGGTGATCTCCGACGGCGAGTTGGCCCGTGGGTTGGACATCCTGGACGCCGCCTTCGGCTGACCGTCCACGGCCGTCAGCGCACCAGCTCCACCAGGTTGCGCCGGATCACGTTCTTGCCCGGCTCCCGGAGCAGCTCCATCGCGGCGGCGTTGAGCAGCACACAACTGCCCGACGGCCCACTCACCGACACCGTCGCCACCTTGCCGTTGTCCAGATTCGTCACCCGCAACCGTGTGCCCACCGGAAACCGGTCGCTCGTCGCGGCGGCTGCGCCGGCCTCGGCGGAGAAGGTGACCGGGCCACTGCACGCGCTGCGCCCGGCAGCCACGCCGGTCGCCGGTGGCGTCGTCGGCCGCTGGGTGGCCGGCGGCTGGGCGGCACCGGGCCGGGTCTCGCCGGGGGCGGGGGCCGCCGGCGCGTCGACGCCGACCCGCTCGACCACGTTGCGCCGGATCACGTTCTTGCCGGGCTCCCGGACGAGGTCCATCGCGGCGGCGTTGAGCAGCACACAACTGCCCGACGGCCCACTCACCGACACCGTCGCCACCTTGCCGTTGTCCAGGTTCGTCACCCGCAACCGTGTGCCCACGGGGAACCGGTCACTTGTCGCGGCGGGGTCCCCGCCCTCGGCGGAGAAGGTGACCGACCCGGAGCAGAGGCTCGGACGGGCGGACGTGGTGTCGGCGAACCCGAATCCGGTCCCCACCGCCACCACCGCCGTGGCGACCACCGCCACCCCCGCCGCCAGTACGTGCTTGCGCTGCACCTTCACCACGTCTCCCGTCGTCGCCGTTGCCTGCATCGGCTGATACGGCCCGGGAGCGCTCCCCGTTCAGTTCCACTGTCAGGAAAGTTTCGGACACCAGGCGAGAGTGCCGTCGATGTCGACGGAGTGTGACGGCTCCGCTCAGGCGATCTGCCGCAGATCGTTGCCGTAGTCGAAGATGATCCGCAGGCGTGCGCCGAGTGCGGCGGCATACCTGCTCAGCGTCGCCACCTCGTTGACGTCCAGATCACCGTTCTCGATCTGACTCACCCGGCCCGGCGTGACCCCCATCAGCCGTCGAAGGGCGCCCCGATGATGACCACGTCGGCGTCGGCGTAGGTCACCGGCTCGGTGACCGTGCAGGGTGGCACCCCGAGGAAGGTGACGTCGGGGCCGTACATCGGGCCGTAGCGGGTCATCGTTCCTCCAGCGCCCAGGGGGAGCCGTAGTCGGTGAGCAGGTCGAGGAAGGGGCGCGGGGGCAGCGCCTCCGGGCCGAGCACCCCGACGCCGGACCAGCCGCCGGTGGCGAGCAGTTCCAGCGCCACCACCGGATTGACCGCGGTCTGCCAGACCACCGCCTGGTGGCCGTACTCCCGCATGGACCACTCGTTGTCGACCACGTGGTAGAGGTAGACCCGGCGCGGCCGGCCGTCGGTCCCGGTGCCGGTGACGTACGTGCCGGCGCAGGTCTTGCCGCGCATCCGGTCGCCGAGGGTGGCCGGGTCGGGCAGGCTGGCGGCGACCACGTCGCGGGGCGAGACCTGCATGCCGCGCACCGACACCGGGGTGGTGGAGTCGAGACCGACCTTGTGCAGGGCCCTGAGCACCTCGATGAACTCGTCGCCGAGGCCGTACTTGAAGGTGACCCGCCTGGCCTTGACCCAGCGTGGGATCAGCAGCACCTCCTCGTGTTCGACGTTGACGCATTCGACCGGGCCGATGCCGGCCGGGAAGTCGAAGACCTCCGGTTCGCTGAACGGTTCGGTGGTGTACCAGCCCCGGTCCCTCTCCCAGATCACCGGCGGGTTGAGGCATTCCTCGATGGTGGTCCAGATGGAGAACGAGGGGGCGAAGTCGTAGCCGTCGACGGTGAGGTTCGCGCCGTCGCGGATGCCGATCTCGTCGATGTCGGTGAACAGCTCGTCGGCGGCGTACCGGGCGAACACGTCGGACAGGCCCGGTTCGATGCCGATGCCGCACAGCGCCAGCCGACCGGCGTCGGCCCAGGTCGCGGCGGCGGCGAACTGCTCGTCACCGAGCTTCACCCCGGTCTGGGTGTAGGGCCGCGCCGGGTGCGGGTGCGACAGTGACATCGCCATGTCCAGGTAGTCCGCCCCGGCGGCGAACGCCCCCTCGAAGATCGGCATGACGAAGCGCGGGTCGACGGCGTTGAGCACGTGGGTGATCCGGTGTTCCCGGCAGAGCGCGGCGACGGCGTCCGCCGAGGAGGCGTCGAGCCGCACGGCGACGAACCGGTCCCCGTGTCCGGCGACGGCCCGCTCGGCCCGGGTCAGGTCGTAGTCGGCGACGACGACGGTGGCGAAGAAGGAACGGCGGGCGGCGATGGCGACGGCGGCGGAGCCGACCCCGCCGGCACCGACGAGCAGGATACGCATCAGGAATCGAACCCCAAACCAAGACGATCGGGCGTACGGAGCCAGTGCTGGTGCCGGTCGTCGTGCGCGTACGCGTCGGCGCGGGCCGGCGACCAGCGGGTGAGGTGGATGTCGGCGGCCGGACGGGGAGAGTCGGGGCGGTGGTGCGCATACCGGCCGGGCGTCACCTCGGCGAACGCCCGGTCGGTATGCGGAAGGATCACGACGGGTCTGCCGCCCGTCGGCCGGGCGCGTCGGCGACCGGGAACGCCGAGCCTGCCGCCCTTCGGCCGGGCGCGTCGGCGACCGGGAGCGCGGCCCGTCGGGACCGTCGACCGCGCAGCATGCTCAGCCCGACGAGCAGCAGGGCGATGGCGAACATCGCCGTGCCGATCACGTTGACCTGTGGGGGGATGCCCCGCTGGGCGGCACCCCAGACGTACATCGGGAAGGTGACGGTGGTGCCGGCGTTGAAGTTCGTCACGATGAAGTCGTCGAAGCTCAGCGAGAAGGCGAGCAGCGCGGCGGCCACGATGCCGGGCAGCACCAACGGCAGGGTGATCCGCCGGAACGTCTGCCACTCGCTGGCGTAGAGGTCCATCGCGGCCTCCTCCAGCCGCCGGTCCATCCCGGCGAGCCGGGCCTTGACCGTCACCACCACGAACGACACGCAGAACATCACGTGCGCGATGACGACGGTCCAGAATCCCTGCGGCACCCCGGCGGAGACGAACAGCGCGAGCAGCGAGGTGCCGAGCACCAGCTCCGGCGTCGCCATCGGCAGGAAGATCAGCAGGTTGATCCCGCCGCGCCCCCGGAACCGGTGCCGGACCAGGGCGAACGCCATCAGCGTGCCGATTACCGTGGATCCGACGGTGGCGAGGAACCCGATCTGTACGCTGCGGACGACCGCGTCGCACATCTCGGGGGTGGCGCAGGGCTGCCGCCAGTTGTCCAGGGTGAACTCGTTGAAGTCGTACGACAGCCGGCTGGACGGGCGGTTGAGGGAGAGGCCGGCGACCACGGCGATCGGCAGGAACAGGTAGCCGAGCACCAGCAGCGCGACGATCATCACCCACCGGTCGGCCAACCACCGCGACACCCTCACCGGAATCCACCTCCGTTCGCGACTGCGGGGCTCCGCTGCGCTGCACTCCTCGCGCTCACCGGACCGACCTTCCGCTCGCGACTGCGGGGCTCCGCTGCGCTGCACTCCTCGCGCTCACCAGGCCCACCCTTCCGCTCGCGACTGCGGGGCTCCGCTGCGCTGCACTCCTCGCGCTCACAGCACATCCTCCGTGCCGGCGCGGCGCAGGTAGACGAAGACGACCGCGAGGATCGCCGCCATCAGCAGGAACGACAGGGCGGCACCCTGCGGGTAGTCCAACCGGACCAGGAACGCCGAGTCGATGACGTTGCCGATCATGTACTCGTTGGGGGTGCCGAGCAGTTCGGCGTTGATGTAGTCGCCGGTGGCCGGGATGAAGAAGAGCAGGGTGCCGGCGATCAGGCCGGGCATCGACAGCGGCAGGGTGACCGTGCGGAAGGCGTGCAGCGGGCCGGCGTACAGGTCACTGGCCGCCTCCAGCAGCCGGTAGTCGAGCCGCTCCAGGCTCGCGTACAACGGCAGGACCAGGAACGGCAGGAAGTTGTACGTCAACCCGAGCACCACCGCGACCGGGGTGGCGAGTAGTCGCCCGTCCGGACCGAGCAGGTGCACGTCGCGCAGCAGCCCGACCAGCACGCCGTTGTCCGACAGGATGGTCTTCCAGGCCAGGGTGCGCACCAGGAAACTGGTGAACATCGGGGCGACCACGCAGACCAGCAGCAGGTTCTTCCACCGGCCGGCCTTCTGCGCGATCGCGTACGCCAGCGGGTAGCCCAGCAGCAGGGCCAGCACCAGCGCCGCCCCGGCATAGCCGAACGACCTGGCGAACTGCGGCCAGTACGCCTGCACCGCCTCCGGATAGTTGCCGAACGCCCAGGTCAGCGCGTACCCGGTGGAGAGCGAACCGGTCGGGTCGTAGAGGCTGGCGGCAGCCAACTGCAGCAGCGGCACGACGAAGAACAGCGTCAGCCAGGCCGCCCCCGGCAGCAGCAGCAGGTACGGCAGCAGCCGGTGCCGGCCGGGCCGGGCCGGTGCCGGTGCCCCGGTCGCCGGCGTCCCGCCGCCCAACTGGGCCAGTGCGGTCACGACGGTGCCCCGACGGGCTCGTCGAGCAGCGGGGTGGTGCGGTCGTCCTGACCGGGCTCGCGGGGCAGCAGGAAGGCGTGCCGGGGGTCCCAGTGCGCCACCACGGTCGTGCCGACCGGGTGCTGCCGGCCGACGCCGCTGTTCGCGGTGAACGCGGACAGTTCACTGCCCCACCCGGTGCGCACCAGGTACTGGGTGCTCACCCCCACGTACGACGCGTCGGTGATCACCCCCTCGACCTGGTGGTGGCCGGTGGGCACCTGGTCGGCGGTCTCGGCCAGGTGCAGCTTCTCGGGACGTACCCCCAGGTAGACCGGGCCCCGGTCGGTGCGGGCGCGGTCGACGGGCACCGAGAAGCGCGCGCCGTGCGCGGTGACGGGCACCTCGGACCCGGCCGGGCCGGCGGCGTCGGCGGCGAGCAGGTTGGACTGGCCGAGGAAGTTCGCCACGAACGCGGTCGCCGGGTACTCGTAGAGTTCGGCCGGTGCGCCGAGCTGCTCGATCCGGCCGGCGTTCATCACCGCGACCGTGTCGGCCATCGTCATGGCCTCCTCCTGGTCGTGGGTGACGTGCACGAAGGTGATGCCGACCTCGGTCTGGATGCGTTTCAGCTCGATCTGCATCTGCCGGCGCAGCTTCAGGTCGAGCGCGCCGAGCGGCTCGTCGAGCAGCAGCACCTGCGGGTGGTTGATCAGGGCGCGGGCCAGTGCGACCCGTTGCTGCTGGCCGCCGGAGAGCTGGGCCGGGCGACGCCGTTCGTAGCCGTCGAGCTGGACCAGGGCCAGCATCCGGCGGACCTGGTCGCCGACCTTGCGGATGCCCCGCCGCCGCAACCCGAAGGCGACGTTCTCGGCGATGTCCAGGTGCGGGAAGAGCGCGTAGCTCTGGAAGACGGTGTTGACCGGCCGCTGGTACGGCCGCAGCCGGGCGATGTCCCGGTCGCCGAGGAGCACCTGCCCGCTGGTGGGCTCCTCCAGCCCGGCGATCATCCGCAGGGTGGTCGTCTTGCCGCAGCCGGACGCCCCGAGCAGGGCGAAGAAGGAGCCCTGCGGGACGGTCAGGCTGAGGTCGTCGACGGCGGTGAAGACGCCGAACCGCTTGCTCAGCTGGGCCAGCCGCAGGTCACCGGCGGGTGCCTCGTTCGCCATCCCGCTCACGCCCCGATGACCTGCTGGAACTTCGACTCGTATTCCTTTTCCTGTTTTTCGTCGAGGGCCATGAAGACCTTCGACTTCGCCAGCAGGGTGTCGTCCGGGAAGATCAGCGGGTTGGCGGCCAGCTCCGGGTCGATCTTCTCCATCTCGGCCTGGGCGCCCTTGACCGGGCAGATGTAGTTGACGTACGCGGCGAGCTTCGCGGCGACCGCCGGCTGGTAGTAGTAGTCGATCAGCGCTTCGGCGTTGCCCCGGTGGGTGGCCTTGTTGGGCACCAGCATGTTGTCGCTGAACAGCATCACCCCCGAGTCCGGCGCGACGAACTTGATCTTGGGGTTGTCGCCGGCCAGTTGGATCACGTCGCCGGACCAGCCGACACACGCGGCGATGTCCCCCTTGGCCAGGTCGGGGGCGTAGTCGTTGCCGGTGAAGCGACGGATCTGCTTGGATTCGACGGCCTTGCGCAGCTTGTTGAGCGCGTCGTCGAACTGCGCGGCGGTGAACTTCGACGGGTCGTGCCCGTTCGAGGAGAGCAGCAGGCCCATGGTGTCCCGCATCTCCGACAGGGCGGTCACCTTGCCCTTGAGATCGGGCCGGGTGAGCAGCTCGTCGACGGTCCGGACCTCGCCGGTGACGCTGCCGTTGTAGGCCAGCCCGGCGAGGCCGGACTGCCACGGGATCGCGACCCGGTCCTCCGGGTCGAAGGAGCGCCCGCGCAGCGACGGCAGCAGGTTGGCCGCCACGTTCGGCACCTTGGCCGGGTCGAGCTTCTGGATCCAGCCGAGCCGGATCATCCGGGCGGCCATCCAGTCGGTCAGGACGATGATGTCCCGCCCGGTGCTCTGACAGCCGGCCAACTGGTTCTGCACCTTGCCGAAGAACTCGTTGTTGTCGTTGATGTCCTCGGTGTAGGTCACCGTGATGCCGCTGGCGGCGACGAACGCGTCGAGGCTGGGCCGCTTCGCGGCGTCCTTGTCGTCCACGTCCATGTACTGCGGCCAGTTGGAGAAGGCGAGGGTCTTCTCCGTGGCCGACAGGTCGTCGCTCTTGCAGCCCGCCTCGGTCTGGGTAGCGGCCTTGGTGCCGCAGCCGGCGAGGCTGCCGCCCGCAGCGAGCAGGGCGGCCGATCCGAGGGTGCCGGTGAGCAGTCCACGCCGGGTGAGGGGCCGCAGGGGAATACGCATGTGACGACTCCTAGGGGTCGTCCGACGGCGGCGGGGACGGGGTGCGGCGCCGGCGGGAGGGGTCGGGTGCCTGAGACGACTGATCCTGGCATGAGGTAACCAGCCTCACAAGGGATTCCGTTGCCGCAATAGCCTCTGACGACGAATTACGCCAAACTGCGCGATGGCACTAGGCTCAGCTGGGGGAACGGACATGGGGAGCGGTCGATGACGATCCGACAGCACGAGAACGGTAGCGGGGGGCGACGCGTCACGGTGCGCGAAGGTGCCAGCCACGCGCTGTTGGACGACGTGGCGAAACAGATCATCGAGCAGCTACAGCAGGACGGCCGCCGGCCGTACGCGGCCATCGGCAAGGCGGTGGGGCTCTCCGAGGCGGCGGTCCGCCAGCGGGTGCAGCGGCTGCTCGACGCCGGGGTGATGCAGATCGTCGCGGTGACCGACCCGCTCCAGCTCGGCTTCCCCCGGCAGGCCATGATCGGCCTGCGCACCGACGGCGACCTGGAAGCCGTCGCCGACCGGCTGGCCGAGTTCGACGAACTCGACTACGTGGTGATCACCGCCGGATCGTTCGACCTGCTCGCCGAGGTGGTCTGCCGCAACGACGCCCACCTGCTGGAGATCCTGCAACGGCTGCGGTCGGTGCCCGGGGTGCTCGCCACCGAGGCGTTCGTCTATCTCAAGCTCCGCAAACAGACCTACACCTGGGGTACGGCCTGAGCCCGCCCACCATGGTCCACTCCCCGGCGCTCAGCGGGAGGCGACGAAGGCACGCCAGGCGTCGGGGGTGAAGGTCAGCGTGCCGCCGACCCGGTCCTTGCTGTCCCGCACCAGCACCCGACCGTGCAGGTTGTCCGCCACCTCGACACAGTCACCACCGTTACTGCTGCTCCGAGTAGCCGTGCGCCAGCGGGGCTCGATCAGGTCCATCTCTTCACCGCTCACTTCTGGGCGGCGACGAAGGCACGCCAGACCTCTGGGGTGAAGGTCAGCGTGCCGCCGACCCGGTCCTTGCTGTCCCGCACCAGCACCCGACCGTGCAGGTTGTCGGCCACCTCGACACAGTCACCGCCGTTGTTGCTGCTGCGGCTGGCGGTCCGCCAGCGGGGCTCGATCACGTCCATGTCTCCACCGCTTCCCGGATCAGCTCGTGCGACCGACGAGCGGGCAGCGCCTCGCCGGCCACGCTCTCCCACCTCCTGCCCAGGCTAGCAATGTCGGCACTCTCGGTCACTAGCTCACCACGGAGTTGGTTGTCCAGATAGGCCAACTCGCTGCCGTCGGGCAGCCGAGCCAGCATGAACGGCCCGGCCAGACCGGTGCGCCAGGGTCCACCGAGCGGAATTACCCGCACCTGCACGTGTTCCCGCCCGGCGACGGCCGCCAAGTGGGCCACCTGTCCGGCCATGGTCATGCGATCGCCAACCAGTCGATGGAGCACCGCCTCGTCGATCACGAAAACCAACTGGGCTGGAGGGTCGCGGTCGAGCAGGACCTGTCGTTCCAACCGTCCGCCCAGCAGTTGCGCAACCTCGTCAGACGGGAGCAGGCCACCGGTCCCCAACACCGCTCGGGCGTACCCCTCGGTCTGGAGCAGGCCCGGCACGAGCAGTGACTGATACGAGCGGATCGAGGTGGCGTCCTGCTCCAGTTCTGCCCACGGGCGGAACCAGGGCAGGTCACGGCGACGGTAGGGCTCGGGCCAGAGTTCGGCCGGCTCCCGGCCGAGGACACCGGCCACCGCCACCCGGGTACGCGGATGGGGCACACGCCCCGAGCTGAGCCATCGCCCCGCCGTCTTCGGATCGACCCCGACCTGCTGCGCCAGCGACTCGACCGTCTCCCCGCGTTCCGCCATCGCCACCCGGAGCACCTCGTTCACCGGCAGCCCCTTCCGCCCGACCGACACGCTCCGGCGCACCATAGCGACAGTGCGTGTCGACGTCCGCCCGTCATCGGCGTGTCGGCGCGAGACCTCTGCCAAGGGTCCGCAAGGTGCCCCGGAAGGTCCGCGAAGCGCCCCGGAAGTGCACCTGGATCCACTCTCGGGAGCCGATATGACGGTTTCCCCCGTGCCCGCATACCGCCAGTTGGCCGCCATCGAGTCGATCATGCCCCACCGAGGCCGGCCGGCGCGGGGCCGGCGGAGCGAGCATCCAGCCGGACTGCCACCATCCCAGGGGCATACGGATTCCGTTGCCTTACGCCCTCACTCACGCTGAATCCGTCGCCCCTGACGCGAACTAGGCTTGCATTTCGCGGCAGGACTGTGGGATAACCGTGGGCAGAGCGGCCGGTGTCACCTCTGCCCGGCCCGAGACCCGATGGGGCTGACATGGCCGACGCCACCGACCACCTCTGGATGCACTTCACCCGGATGGCCAGCTACTCGGCCGGCGAGGTGCCCACCATCGTGCGCGGCGAGGGCACGTACGTCTGGGACTCGCAGGGCCGTCGCTACCTGGACGGGCTCGCCGGGTTGTTCGTCGTCAACGCCGGGCACGGGCGTACCGAGCTGGCCGAGGCAGCCGCGAAGCAGGCCGCCGAGCTGGCGTACTTCCCGCTGTGGTCGTACGCCCACCCGAAGGCCGTCGAGCTGGCCGAGAAGATCGCGTCGCTGACACCCGGCGACCTCAACCGGGTCTTCTTCACCACCGGCGGCTCGGAGGCCGTCGAGACGGCGTGGAAGCTGGCCCGCGCCTACTTCAAGCGCACCGGCCGGCCCAACAAGCACAAGGTGGTCAGCCGCTACCTCGCCTATCACGGCACCTCGATGGGCGCCCTGTCGATCACCGGCCTGCCCGGCATCAAGAACGACTTCGAGCCGTTGGTGCCCGGCGGGATCAAGGTGCCGAACACCAACTTCTACCGGGCCCCCGAGCACGGCGACTCGCCCGAGGCGTTCGGCCGCTGGGCCGCCGACGAGATCCGCCGGGCCATCGAGCGGGAGGGGCCGGACACGGTCGCGGCGGTGTTCCTGGAGCCGTTGCAGAACTCCGGCGGCTGCTTCCCGCCGCCGCCCGGCTACTTCCAGCAGGTACGCGAGATCTGCGACGCGTACGACGTGCTGCTCGTCTCCGACGAGGTGATCTGCTCGTGGGGTCGGCTCGGCGAGTATTTCGGTGCCGTCCGGTACGGCTACCAACCTGACATCATCACCACCGCCAAGGGCATCACCTCCGGCTACGCCCCGCTCGGCGCGATGATCGCCAGTGACCGGCTGATGGAACCGTTCCTCACCGAGACCGGCATGTTCGCCCACGGGGTGACCTTCGGCGGGCACCCGGTCTCCTGCGCGGTGGCCCTGGCCAACCTTGAGGTGTTCGCCCGGGAGGACCTGATCGGCCACGTCCGGGCCAACGAGGACGCCTTCCGGTCCACCCTGGAGAAGCTCACCGACCTGCCGATCGTCGGTGACGTCCGGGGGGACGGCTACTTCTACGGCATCGAGCTGGTCAAGGACAAGTCGACGAAGGCCACCTTCGACGAGGCCGAGTCGGAGCGGCTGCTGCGCGGTTTCCTGTCGACGGCGCTCTTCTCCGCCGGGCTCTACTGCCGCGCCGACGACCGGGGCGACCCGGTGGTGCAGCTCGCCCCGCCGCTGATCAGCGGGCAGGAGCAGTTCGACGAGATGGAGCAGATCCTGCGCGCCGTACTCACCGAGGCGTGGTCCCGGCTGTAACCGTCTGCGGGCCGACCAGCCGGACAGCGGCTCGACCCGCGGTCCCGCCGGCCGGCCCACACCGGACCGGCCACCCCACACCCGAGGGGCACCTCCGCACCCCGGTCGGCCACCCGTCCCCGCCGGCCGGCACTGACACTTCGCGGCCAGCGAAGTTCCCGCCGCCGGCCCGGCCGGCGCTGACCGCCCGGAGCCCGCATGCGCTACCCGGAGTTGTCCCACTGGTTGTCCACGGTGGACGAACCGTTGACCCCGCTCCCGGCGCTGCCCGGTGACACCGACGCCGACGTGGTGATCGTCGGTGCCGGCTACACCGGGTTGTGGACGGCGTACTACCTGGCGGTGGCCGATCCGACGCTGCGGATCGTCGTACTGGAGGCGGAGATCGCCGGGTACGGCGCGTCCGGGCGCAACGGTGGCTGGTGCTCGGCGCTGTTCCCCACCTCACTGCCGGCGTTGGCCCGTCGGCACGGCCGGCCGCAGGCACTGGCGCTGCAACGGGCCATGCAGGCGACCGTCGCCGAGGTGGGCCGGGTGGTGGCCGCCGAGGGGATCGACTGCGACTGGCACCACGGCGGCACGGTGCTGCTGGCCCGTACCGACGTCCAGCTCGGCCGGGCACGCGCCGCGGTCGCCGAGGCCCGAGACCACGGCCTCGACCCCGACGACCTGGTCCTGCTCGACGCCGCCGGGGCAGCCGCCCGGTGCGCCGCCGACGGGGTACGCGGCGGCACGTTCACCCCGCACTGCGCCGCCGTGCACCCGGCGAAGCTGGTCCGGGGCCTGGCCCGCGCCGTGCGCCGGCACGGGGTGACGCTGCACGAACGGTCCCCGGTCACCGCGATCCGGCCCGGCGCGGCGGTCACCCCGCACGGCACGGTACGCGCGAACGTGGTGGTCCGGGCCACCGAGGCGTACACCCCGATGCTGCCCGGCCACCGCCGCACGGTCGCCCCGGTCTACTCGCTGATGGTGGTCACCGCGCCGCTGCCCGCGCCGGCCTGGGAGCGGATCGGGCTGGCCGACCGGGAGACCTTCGCCGACTACCGGCACCTCATCGTGTACGGCCAGCGCACCGCCGACGGGAGGTTGGCCTTCGGCGGGCGGGGCGCCCCGTACCACTTCAGGTCCCGGGTCTCCCCCGGCTACGACCGGGAGCCCCGGGTCTTCGCCGCGCTACGCCGGACGCTGGGTGAACTCTTCCCGGTGCTCGGCGCGGACGTACCGGTCGCCCACTCCTGGGGCGGCCCGCTGGGGGTGGCCCGGGACTGGTCCGCGTCGGTGGGGCTGGACCGGTCGTCCGGGCTGGGTTGGGCCGGCGGCTACGTTGGCGACGGGGTGGGGACGAGCAACCTGGCCGGCCGTACCCTCGCCGACCTGATCCGGGGTGTGGAGTCGGACCTGACCGCACTCCCGTGGGTCGGCCACCGCTCCCCCCGCTGGGAGCCGGAACCGCTGCGCTGGCTGGCCATCAACGCCGGCCTCCGGGTGATGTCCTCCGCCGACGAGGTCGAACACCGCACCGGCCGTCCCGCCCGCCGCGCCACCCTCTTCTCCCCCCTCCTAGGCCACTAACCCCCACCCCGCTCCCCCTCCCTGCTTCCCCTCCCCCACCCGCCGACCCCCCGTCCCGCCGACCCCCCGTCCCCGCGACCCGCCGGCCCCGGTGATCAAGAGGTTTGCGTCAGGTTGAAGATCGAACTTGACGCAAACCTCTTGATCACCGGGGAGAGGGCCTGGGGTGGGGTTGGCCTGGGGTGGGGTGGGGTGGGGTGGGGAGGGCCGTGGGGGTGGGGTGGGGTTAGTGGTTGGGGGGGATTACGCGGAGGTGACCACGGCGGCCGGTGGGCGGGGTCTGGGGGTGGGGGTCGTGGTCGTCCTGGGGTGGGCGGGGGGCCACCGGGCGGGCCGCCTCGCGGACGGCCTCGGCCAGGGCGACCAGGTCGTCGGTGGTGGGCGGCGGCGGCTCGAACTCGCCCTCGTGCCGGACGACGTCCCAGCCCCGGGGGGCGGTCAGGCTCCGGGCGTGCTGCTCACACAGGTCGTACGTGTGCGGCTCGGCGAAGGCCGCCAACGGCCCCACGACAGCGGTCGACTCGTTGTAGACATAGGTCAATGTGGCAACCGCTTGCCGGGGGCAGGCGTTACGGGAGCAGCGCCGTGGTGACCTCACGTGCGGCAGGGTATCCCCATTACCGGGTCCGGCGCACCGGTTCGCTTTCCGACACGCCCGTCACCGTGATCACAATTCGCACCTGCCGCCCCGCCGCGCCCGTCGGCGCGCGCTGCCATCGGGCGGGCCGGACCGGGGGCTACCCTTCTGTTCATGACGAGCCCGGAACGCCGCCGCCCCGGCTCCGGCCGGCGCAACCACCGCGACCGGCACGGACGGGGCCTGCGCGGGCGGCTGGTGCCGGCGACCGTCCCGTTGGCCCGGACCAAGGCCGAGATCTTTGACGACCTGGTGCTGGACACCGTGGAGACGTTGGAGCGCCGGTTCGCCAAGGAACTTGCCGGCGTGGAGTTCGCCGTCGAGGACGTCCCGCCGGATCTGAACGTCTATGACTCAGACGTGCTGGAGGACGGCGAGGTGCCGCTGGCCCGGTTGCTGCCCGGCCGACCGGGCCGGCAGGAGGTGCCACCCCGGATCGTGCTCTACCGGCGGCCGTTGGAGTTTCGCGCGATGGACCGTGAGGACCTGGCCGACCTGGTCCACGACGTGATCATCGAGCAGGTGGCGAACCTGCTCGGGGTCGACCCGGACGAGCTGACCTGAGGCTGCGCGCCCGGTGACGACCCGGGTCTTCGGCCGAGGTTGACCAGGACCAGCACTCCGCCGGCCCACCACGCGGGCGGGCACTCATCTACCGGAGGACGGACCCGCCACCCAGGCGGGCATTCACCCGCCCAATGACGAGACGAACCGCGTCGGCGGGCACCCGGTCCCGGGGTCGAGCACCACGCCCCGCTTTTGACGGATCGTCGGCACTGGTCCGGCGAGCCGCCGTCACCGGCCCGACGATCCGCCGGGCCCGCTACCTCCACCGCCGGCACAGCCCGGCCCGGGGACCGACTCGCCCGTCGCCCGGGCCCGGTGGCCGCTCACGTCGTGACCTGGTGCTGTGTCGCCATGGTCGGCCACCGTCGTGGCCGGACCGCCGCCCGACGCCGGCCGCCCCCGCGACCGGCTGTGGGCGTGAGCCGGGCGGCCCCCACCGCCCGACTCGACCTTCCATTCAGGCGGCCCGCCGCTTCAGCTTGCGCCGCTCCCGCTCGGAGAGCCCACCCCAGATCCCGAACCGCTCGTCGTGCCCGAGGGCGTATTCCAGGCATTCCGTCTTGACCTCGCACCGCGAACAGATCCGCTTCGCCTCGCGGGTCGAGCCGCCCTTCTCGGGGAAGAACGCTTCCGGGTCGGTCTGCGAGCACAGTGCCCGCTCCTGCCACTCCGGCGCGTTTCCGAGCAGGTCGGCCACCTCAAGCTGGCCGTCCATCAGATGCCTCCTTGTCGCGCACCGACGTCACCGCCGCTGCAACCCCCCACGCGAAAGGCGTGCTTGTCCGTCCGGTCCTATTTGTGCGTTCCGTGCGAACAACCCCATCGAAATTACACGCGTGTAATGCGTGCGCCGTCAAGCCGAACTTGATAATGGAGTCGCCCTCCCGACACGCCACCGGACGGTCACCCGGACCACCCGGCCCTCGCAACCTGCCCTATCGATTCAGACCCCGGGCGAGTAACGCCCTCTCCGGCGAGTTGCCCCAGATTTCTGCCGTGGCGTCGCCGCCCCGGACGCTCCCGCACAGCGCCGTCGACCGCTCCGGCCGGCCGGTCCTATCAAGATCATGAGCATGGTGGGGGACAGGTTAACGCGGTTGGGCCCGGATCGCTCACCGAGCCGGAAATACCGACAGCGCCCCGTCCACATTGTGGACGGGGCGCTCGGGTCGGTACGGTTGTCGTGGTGCTCAGGTCGACCTTGACGGGCTGGTCGGCCAGACGAATTCGGCGATCGAACCCCCGTTGACGGAGATCGTTCCGGCGGGCGTCTCCTCGTCCCACCAGACGGTATAGACACCCGCCGTCAGGTCCGGGTACACCGCGCTGTGGAACACCCCGTCCCGGACGATCCGCTCCCGTACGGCGGAGTGCGTCCGCACCGCACCGGCCTGGTCGACCCGGCTGATCTCGATCTCCCGCCCGTGCTGGTCACGTCCGGTGTAGATGATCAGGGCACCGGTGTCACCACCGACGTCGAGCATCACCGTGCCGCTCTCCGTCGGCCCGTACTGGTGATGATGGTGGTGGTGGTGTCCGCTCACGCCGCTCTCCGTCCGGTCAGGAGTTCGCCGCGGCCGGGTTGTTGAACCCGTCGTACGGCGTGCCGAGGAAGGGGAAGTCCCGCAGGAACGGCGCCGTCACGTCGGCGGCGCTCAGGCCGGGGGTGACCGCACCGGCCGCCGCGTCCGGCTTGAACTTCTTGTCCACCAGCGGGACGGTGACCCCGGCCACCGCCCGCAACGCGATGCTCACCACGTCGTCGACGACCCGGCGACCGTTGGGGAAACCGGCCAGGTCCCCGCCGAGCAGCCCGAACTGGTTCGGCTTGCTGCTCGGCCTGATCGCGGTGTTCAACCGCAGCATGTCGGCCTGCACGTCACCGGTGAGGTTGGTGAAGCCGTCGATCAGCCCCGACGGAATGCCGGTGAGCAGGATCGCCAGCAGGTCGGCCCGGGGCTTCTTGGATTTGTTCAGCGCGTCCAGGTTGGGAAAGACCCCCGGGTAGAGCACCGGCAGCAACGCCGCCAGCTCCGGCTGCTCGACGAACCGGGCGAACCGCTTGTCCTCGGTCGGCGGCAGCGTGTTCCACAGGTCCTTCTTGGACATCGGGACGATGACCTCGTTGAACAACGGGTTGCCCAGCCGGGACACCTGGGTCCACGGGCCGATCGCGGCGTCCGCGGCGACCCGGTCGCCGAGCACCCGCACCTGCTGCCGGGACGCCGTCGTCCACACCCCGATCGTCGAGGCGCGGTCGCCCACGCCGTACCGGTTGGACCTGCGGCGGACCTTGCTCAGCGGCACCTGCACCGCGATGCTGTGCACGTTCATCCGGTCCACCGAGTTGACCGGCTCACCCTCGGTCTTGAACAGCTTCTTGCCGGCCACGTGCAACTGCTGGAACGGCCGCAGCGTACCCAGGTCGAAGATCGCGCCCAGGTCGACGAAGAAGCCGTCCGCGCGCTGCCCGGCGAACACCTTCTCCCCCGTCGACAGCTTGTACGTCGCCTGCCGGACCAGGTCGTTGTACTTGGGGATGGACAGCGGCCCCACGTTGCACGGCGGGCAGGGCAGCTTGTTGGCGAGCACGTGCTCCTTGCCGTCGGTCACCCGGGTCAGCTTGTAGAACTGCCGCCGGTTCCAGTTCTTGCTGTCCAGCGACTCGATCGGCCCGGTGTTGTAGAGAAAACTGTTCTCGTTCGTGATCTCGGTACGGAATTCGAACCGGTAGGTCACGTCGGGATGGCCGTCACCGTCGTTGTCGATATGGATCTCGTACCGCACGTCGTCGCCGAACTCGAAGAAGTTCGGGCCGCCCGAGGGGAGCTGCAACGGCACGTAGTTGGCGATCAACGTCACCGAGTCGGGCCGTTCGGGGCTGACGAAGGCGTAGAGGTCGGAACTGTCGGCGACCGGGTCCTTGCTTATTTCCGGTGCTTCGCGGTGGGACGACATGGCGGACCAACCTTTGCGGGATCATGAGGAGTCAGGGCATGACGAACCGGGCGCGGGAGTCTGCGCCTGGCGGTGAAGAGGAAGAGGGCGGGCGGTTCAGGGCCACCCGGGACAGCGGGCGGGTCACCCCCACCCGGTGACGGCGGGCAGGTCAGACCGCCGTCGGACAGCAGACGGGGTCAGCCGCGCCCGGCAGCCCGGCGGAGCCGGTCCGCGAGCCCCCGGTCACGTACCTCGATCCGGGACGTACCGACGAAGACGTCCAACGTCCCCGACTTGGCGTCGCGCAGGTGGACCACGATCGGACCCTCCGCGCTGCTCGCCGACGGGGAGTTCTGCGCGGCCGACACGCCGGTCACCGTCAACGCCGCCGCGCCCAGCGTGGCACTCGCCGCAGCGGTCAGTGTCTGCCGCCGGGTCAGTCGCGGCCAGGAACGCTTCCGCACTTCGCTCGTCATGGGGAACCTTTCCTCCGGCGGCGCGTGAGCGCGCGCGGTGTGGAGCGCGAGGTCGCCGGCGGCGGCCCTCGCCTCAACCGCCGCCGGCGAACACTGGTACGGCCCGCACGCGCGAAAGGTTCGATGTCATCGCAACGGATGACCGTAAGCGGTCGTCCGCTTGCGTGCCGGACGTCCCGCGGCGGCGGCGATCGCCCGCAACTGCTCCTCGGTACGCGCCGAACCGTTGCCCGAGCCGGCCATCCGGGAGATTGTCTCCTCCATCAGGGTGCCGCCCAGGTCGTTGCAGCCGCCCTGCAACATCGCCACGGTGCCCTCGTCGCCGAGCTTCACCCAGGAGCACTGGATGTTGTCGATCCGCCCGTGCAGCAGCAGCCGGGACATCGCGTGCACCACCCGGTTCTCCCGCCAGGTCGGGCCGGGCCGGGCGATGCCGGCCAGATAGATCGGCGCGTTGGTGTGCACGAACGGCAGCGCCACGAACTCGGTGAACCCACCGGTGCGGTCCTGCACCCCGGCGAGGACCCGGAAATGCGCCAGCCACTGGCCGGGATGGTCGACGTGGCCGTACATCATCGTGGAGCTGGAGCGGATGCCCAGCTCGTGCGCGGTCGAGACCACCTCGACCCAGGCGGCGGCCGGCAGTTTGCCCTTGGTGAGCACCCAGCGCACGTCGTCGTCGAGGATCTCGGCGGCGGTGCCCGGGATGGTGTCCAGGCCGGCCTCGCGCAGCATCGACAGCCACTCCCGCACCGGCACGCCGGCCTTGGCGGCGGCGGTGACGATCTCCATCGGGGAGAACGCGTGCACGTGCATGCCGGGCACCCGGGCCTTGATCGCCCGGACGATGTCGGCGTAACCGGTCACCGGCAGCTTCGGGTCGATGCCGCCCTGGAGGCAGACCTCACCGGCGCCGGCCGCCCACGCCTGTTCGGCCCGGTCGGCCACCTGCTCCACCGACAACCGGAACGCGTCGGCGTCCCGTTCCCGCTGGGCGAACGCACAGAACCGGCAGCCCACATAGCAGACGTTGCTGAAGTTGATGTTGCGGTTGACCACGTAGGTGACGTCGTCGCCGACGGTGTCCCGCCGCACGTCGTCGGCGAGCCGGCACAGCTCGTCCAGGGCGGGGCCGTCCGCGCCGAACAGCGCCAGGGCCGCGTCGGCGTGCCGGGGCTCCAGCAGCGCCGCCGGGTCGTCGGCCGCCAGCCGCAGCCCCGCCCGCAGGTCACCGTCGGCACCCGGCACCGGCCCGCCCGACGCGGCGGGGCTCACCTTGCCGGCGACCTCCGCCCAGTCGCCGTAGACGCTGTCGAAGTCACCCCGCCGGTCGTCGGTGCGGCCGGCGGTGTCGATGGTGGCGTGCAGGTCGGTCCGGCCGCCGCCGAAGACCTCCTCCGGCTCCTGCCACGGGCGGCCCACCGGCCGGGCCGCCTCCACGGCCAGCCCGGTCGCCGGGTCGGCGAGCGCGGTGACGTGCGGTGACAGCCGGGGATCGAGCCACGGGTCGCCGGCCCGGACGTACTCCGGGTAGATCGTCAGCCGCTCGCGCAGGGTGAAGCCGGACTTCTCGGTCTGCCGGGCCAGCTCGTCGAGCTGCGGCCACGGCCGCTCCGGGTTGACGTGGTCCGGGGTGAGCGGGGACACCCCACCCCAGTCGTCGATGCCGGCCCGCAGTAGCAGGTCGTACTCGTCCTCGATCAGGTTGGGCGGGGCCTGGAGCCGGGCCTTCGGGCCGAGCAGCAGCCGGGCCACCGCCACGGTGGCCGCCAGGTCGTGCAGCTCGGCGTCGGGCAGGCCGCCCATCGCGGTGTCCGGCTTGGCGCGGAAATTCTGCACGATCACCTCCTGGAGGTGGCCGTACTCCCGGTGCGCGCGACGGATCGCGAAGAGCGCGTCGACCCGCTCGGCCGGGGTCTCACCGATGCCGATCAGGATGCCGGTGGTGAACGGCACCCCCACCCGGCCGGCGTCGTCGAGCACCCGCAGCCGCACCGCGGGCTCCTTGTCCGGGGAGCCGAAGTGCGGGCCGCCCGGCTCCGACCAGAGCCGGGTGGCGGTGGTCTCCAGCATCATCCCCATGCTCGGCGCGACCGGCTTGAGCCGTTGCAGCTCCGACCAGGAGAGCACCCCCGGGTTGAGGTGCGGCAGCAGACCGGTCTCCTCCAGCACCGCCACCGCGCAGGCCCGCAGGTAGTCCACCGTGGAGTCGTAGCCGCGCTCGTCGAGCCAGGCGCGGGCCGCCGGCCAGCGCTCCTCCGGCCGGTCACCCAGGGTGAACAGGGCCTCTTTGCAACCCAGCGCCGCGCCCTGCCGGGCGATCGCCAGCACCTCGTCGGTCTCCAGGAAGGCCGCCGGCAGCCGGTGCGGCACGGTCGCGAAGGTGCAGTAGTGGCACCGGTCCCGGCACAGCCGGGTCAACGGAATGAAGACCTTCTTCGAGTACGTCACCACGCCCGGCCGGCCGGCGTCGCGCAGCCCGGCATCCCGGACCTCCCCGGCGATCCGGAGCAACTCGTCCAGGTCGGCGTCCCGGGCGCTCAGCAGCGCGGTGGCCTCGTCGACGTCGAGCGCGCGCCCGGTGGCGGCCCGGCGCAGCGCCCGTCGCACGCTCGCCGAGGTCGGGCCGGGATCGGTGCGGTCAACCATCCGCCCAGCCTAGGCGCTGGCCGGGACGATCCGGCAGCCATGCGAGCCGGGTGTGACATCTCCCCGTCGGGTGCTGCCGCACCACCGTCCCGGCCGGATCGGCACCTCGCGTCGCAGCGCGCCGACCGACCCGGGTTGGTGGCACCGCGCCGGCCGGGTCGGGCTCACGCCGTGGCGCGGGCCGACCCGGCCGGGTGCGGCTCAGTGCGGGGTGTTCGGATCGTCCCGCCGGAAGGGCTGGGTGCGGTCCCCGTCCGCGTCGGCCGGGCCGGTGGTCGGCTCCGTGGACTGACGCGGGATCGCCTGGGTCGGGTCGGCCGACGGAGGCTGCCCGAACGGTGGGGCGGACTGCGGAGCCCCGAACGGCGGGGCGGACTGCGGAGCCCCGAACGGCGGGGCCGACTGCGGCGGGATTCCGGTCGGTGGCCCGGACTGCGGCGGGGCGGACTGCGGAGCACCGAACGGCGGCGCGGACTGCGGCGGCGCGGACTGCGGCGGCGCGGACTGCGGAGCACCGAACGGCGGCGCGGACTGCGGCGGGGCGAACCCGGGCTGGCCGTACTGCCCGGCACCAGGGTGACCCGGGGGCGGGTAGCCCTGGCCCGGGTAGCCACCCTGCTGCTGCGGCCAGCCGGGCTGCGGCTGGCCGTAGACGCCGGGCTGGGGCTTCGGCTTCGCGACGTAATAGAGGGTGCGCCAGATCCGGTAGACCACGAAGGCGGCCATCCCGAACAGCGCCAACCAGGCCGCCCGGGTAAGCATGCCGAGCAGGGCGTCCAGCACCTCGGCCTCGGCCAGCCGGCCGACCAGCCAGATCAGGAAGGTCAACACGCCGAACAGGGCGCCGAAGGCGTACTCGGCGAGGGCGACCTGGGTGAACTGCCGGGCCCGGCCGGACACCGGCGCGAGGTGGGTGACCAGCAGCACGGCCAACAACGGCAGCACCGTGGCCTCGACACCGACGAAGGCGAAGAACTCGCTCCCCGCCCGCCCCGAGAAGGTGCTGTAGTCCGACATCGGCACGAGCAGCCGGACGAACCCGACGAAGAGCAGCACGGCGTTCGCGCCGAGCAGGACGAGCGCGGCGAGTTCGCGCAGGGGTGCGGTGATCTGGCGGGCCTGCGACGCGTCGTGCGACGCGGGCTCGGCGGGGCTGGTCACGAACTCTCCCTCGGGGCGAAACGGACAGATGCCGACGTGAGCCTAGTCTCCCGGGCCGCCCGGCGGCGGCTCGCGTCCCGTACGGGAGGATGGACGACATGCGCATCGTGGTTCTGACCGGCGGGATCGGGGGTGCCCGATTCCTGCTCGGCGTCCGGGCGTACGCCCGCGAGGTGGGCGCCGAGGTGACCGCCGTGGTCAACGTCGGCGACGACCTCTACCTGCACGGCCTCAAGGTCTGCCCCGACCTGGACAGTGTCCTGTACACCCTCGGCGGGGGTGCCGACCCGGAACGCGGGTGGGGGCGGGTCGGCGAGAGCTGGACCATCAAGCAGGAGCTGGCGGCGTACGGTGCCGAGCCGGGCTGGTTCTCCCTCGGCGACAAGGACGTCGCCACCCACCTGGTGCGCACCACCATGATCAATGCCGGGTATCCGCTGTCGCAGGTCACCGAGGCGCTGGCCGCCCGCTGGCAGCCCGGCGTACGGCTGCTGCCGGCCACCGACGACCGGCTGGAGACGCACGCGGTGGTCGACCTGGACGGCGAGCGGCGGGCCATCCATTTCCAGGAGTGGTGGGTCCGGTACCGGGCGGGCGTGCCCACCGACCGGTTCGTCTTCGTCGGCGCGGACACCGCCAAGCCGGCCCCCGGGGTGGCCGAGGCGCTGGCCGCCGCCGACGTGGTGCTGGTCGCGCCGAGCAACCCGGTGGTGAGCATCGCCCCGGTGCTGGCGGTGCCCGGCCTGCGCGACGCGGTCGCCACCGGTCCGGCCCGGGTCGTCGGGGTGTCGCCGATCATCGGCGGCGCACCGGTGCGCGGGATGGCCGACCGGTGCCTGGAGGTCCTCGACGTCGAGTGCAGCGCCGCCGGGGTGGGTCGGCTCTACGGCGGTCGCAGCGAGGGTGGCCTGCTCGACGGTTGGCTGGTCGCGCCGGAGGACGACGGGGTGGCGGTGCCCGGGGTGACCGTCCGCGCGGTCCCGCTGCGGATGACCGACGAGGCGGCGACCACGGCGATGGTCCGGGCCGCGATGGAGCTGGTGTGAGACTGGAGATCCTGCCGGTGCCGGGCATCGGCGACGTGACCGAGGGCGACGACCTGGCGGTGCTGATCGGCACGGCCGCGCCGTGGTTGCGCGACGGCGACGTGCTGGTGGTCACCAGCAAGATCGTGTCGAAGGCGGAGGGCCGGCTGGTGGACGTGCCGGCCGACGGCCCGGAACGGCTCGCCGCCCGGGACGAGGTGCTGGCCGCCGAGACCGCCCGGGTGGTGGCCAGCCGGGGGGCGACCCGGATCGTGCAGACCCACCACGGCTTCGTGATGGCCTCTGCCGGGATCGACGCGTCGAACGTCGACAAGACCCGGCTGGTGCTGCTGCCGGTGGACCCGGACGCGTCGGCGCGGGCGCTGCGCGCCGCCCTGCGGGACCGCTACCGGGTCGACGTCGCGGTGATCATCAGCGACACGATGGGCCGGCCGTGGCGCAACGGGCTGACCGACGTGGCGCTCGGCGTCGCCGGGATGCCCGCCATCCGGGACCACCGGGGCGAGGTCGACCCCTACGGCAACGAGCTGCAACTGACCCAGATGGCGGTGGTCGACGAGCTGGCCGGCGCAGGTGAGCTGATCAAGGGCAAGTGCGACCAGGTCCCGGTGGCGGTGGTCCGGGGCTACCTGCCGTCGTCGTCGCCCCCGGCCGACGGTGGCCGGGCGCACCCGCCGGCCGGGGGCGACGGCCGGGACGACCGGCCGGCGGTCCGGCTGGTCGACGACGGGGCCGGAGCCGCCGCCCTGGTGCGGGAGAGCGCGTTGGACCTGTTCTCACTGGGCACCGCCGAGGCGATGGCGGCCGGGATGCGCGCCGCCGCGACGCTTGCCGACGGCCGTGGTGAGGCACCGGTGGACCCGGCGGCCGTCGACCGGGCGATCGCCGCGGTGGCCGAGGTGGTCGCCCCCGGCACCACGTTCACCCAGGTCACCGACGACGAGGTACGCGCCGGTCTCGCCGCGACCGTCGACGGCTGGCCGATCGGGGCGAGCGGTCTGCTGCTCGGCGCGGCACCCACTCCCGTCGACCAGCCCGACCTGGTGCGTTTCGGCGTCGACCTGCACCGGCTGCGGATCGCGCTGGCCGCCGAGGGGATCCCGTCCACCCTGCTGCCGCCACCGACGGGCAGCATCGCCAGCGCCTGCCTGGCCCTCTGACCGGCCAGCACCCTCCCCGGGCGGGCTGACCGAGCCGGTCATGATCACCACAGGGTCGCCGAGGTGGCGGCTTCCGCGAGGCTGGACACCGCCGGGTCAGCCGCACCTGCCCGCTCGCCGCGTCACGCGTCACGCGTCACGCGTCACGCGTCACGCGTCAGGCGTCAGGCGTCAGGCGTCAGGCGTCAGGCGTCGAGCATGGCCCGGCCGAGCGGGGTCAGGGTGTGCAGCACCGTGTTGCGGTCGCGGCGGCTGACCAGCAGCCCGGCGTTGCGCAACACGGTGGTGTGCTGGCTGACGGCGGCGGCCGAGATGTGCAGCCGCCGGGCCACCTCGCCGGTCGTCGCACCGTCGTCGCTGACTTCCAGGACCGCCGCCCGGGTACGGCCCAGCAGCGCCGCCAGCGCCTCCCTACCGCCGTCGCCGGCAGGTCGGCCACCCTCGCCCGGGGGCGGGTCCAACCCGCCGAGCCGGTCGGCCGGATAGACCAGCACCGGCGGCAGCATCGGGTCGAGCAGGGCGACCGGGGTACGCGCACAGAAGAACGAGGGCACCAGCAGCAGCCCCCGACCGTCCAGGTGCAACTCCCGGCGGTTCGGATAGTCGAGGACCTGGAGGACCCCGGATTCCCAGCGCATCCCCGGCCGCAGGCTCGCCAGTAGTCCCTCCGCCCCACCGTCGAGCAGGGCGCGGGCGCGTACCGCCCGGTCGGCCTCCACGGCGGCCCTGATCCGCCCCCAGTACGGGTCGATCGCCACCGACCGGTACTGCGCCATCGACTCCGTCAGGTGGCGGAGGACCTCCGGCTCACCCCGGGCCAGCGCGGCAGCCGACGGCGGCAACGGGTTCGTCCCCGCCAGCAGGGCCAGGTCCCGGCGCAGCAGCCCGGTCGGGGTGGACCGGACGGCGTCCAGCCCCGCCTCGAAACCGTCGAGGCTCTGGTACGGGGTGAGGAAGTCGGGGAAGTAGCCGCGGGGCGGGTTCAGCGCGAACAGCAGCCGGAACTGGTCGGCGGCGGTCTCCCGACGCAGCCCGGTGGCCACGCCCCGCCGCCAGCCCGCCATCAACGGGTCGCGGGTCCGCCCCTGGAGCAGGTGCAGGCTGAGGACCGACTCCCAGACCGGATCGGCGGCAGGGGCGACCCGGGTCCGGAGGATGTCCTCCTGGGAGAAATGAATGGTCAGCATCGAGCGCTCCTGGGGCGGGGCAGGGGGAGCCCGCCGACCCACTGAACTGTACCGGGCGGCACTTATCTCCACTTTTAAGCGTGGGCTGAAAGACCTCGACGCCCGTACCGTCGGTTGACATGCTCCTACTGCCTGGTACGACGCGTGGGGGTCTCCCCACCGTCCACCTGGTGGCCTGTGGCCCAGGGAGACGTGGGTCCGGGAGGCACCACGAGGGTCTGCGGCCCTGGTTCCGTGGAGGTGTCGCCCGGGCCCACCACCCGAGCGGTGGTCGGCTCAGCCGATCCAGAGCGCCACCCGATGATCCTCGTCGGTGACGTAGAAGCTGCGTCCGTCCACCTCGGCCACCCCCTCGACATTGTGGAACGGCGCCAACTCGGCCGCCACCTCACCCGCGATCCGGTCGTCGTCGGTCGGCTCCCAGCGGAACCGGACGTGCCGTGAGGTGACATCGCCACCGGTCGGATGGTCGTCCAGCAGCACCGAGCCCTTGCCGAGCGCGTCGATCGACCCGACCACCGCCGCGTACCCGCCGTCGGGCGTCGGGGTGATCGCGCGGAAACCCACCAGTGCACCGGGCGGCGTCACACCGGTCACCACATACGCCCGACCGGCGCGCGGCCAGCCGCCACCGGGGGTGAACATCTCCGGGATGCCGGCCAGCTCGACCAGGACCGGTTCCCCGTCCACGGTCACCGGGAATCGGAGCCCCAGCAGCACCGTCCCGTGCGGGGTGAACGTCGCCGCCTCCACGTTCAGCGGCAGGTCACCGTCGGCCAGCCGGCGTACCCAGGACTTGGCCCGCGCCGTACCCCGGGACACCGTCTCGCCGATGAACCGCTGGCGGACCCGCTCACCCGGCGGCAACGGGGTGAACGCCGCCTTGACCAGGGCGTCGTTGACCGCCCGGTGCACCCGGAACCGGTTGCGGACCACCTGCACCGGCAGCGTCCCGGTGGCGGCGTCGTCCTCCCGGAACCGGGCCACGAACGCACGGCGGGGCCGCAGCGGGCCGGCCTTCGAACCGAAGTGCGACCCGAAGACGTACACCCAGCCGTCGTGCGCGGCGAGCGCCTCACCGTCCTCGGTACGGCCGTTCTCGGTCCCCGCGTCGGCCGTCACGTGATGGGCGACCCACTCGCCGTCGGTGCGCTCCAGCAGCAGGGCGAGGCAGTGTTCCACCGGCCCCTCGTCGAGCACGGTCCAGAAACCACGGACAGCGTCGTACGCCCGCAGCAGCGACCGGGACCGGACCGGCAACAGGTCGCTGGCCTCGTTGCCGGCCACCACGAACTCCAGAAGTCTCAGGCTCACCGCGCCAGGGTACGGAGCGCACGCTCGTAGAGTGTCGGGATGCCCGACGCCTTCCCCGCCACCCCGGTCCCCTCCCCGGCCGGCACCACCGAGCCAGCCGCCCCCACCGAGCCGGGCGGGACTGCCGACCCGGGCAGGACTGCCGGGTCCACCTGCGCCAGCCGGGCGGACACCGCCACCCTGCCGGGCGGGACCAGCGGAGCCCGCCCCGGAGTGCCCGGCGACGGAAACGTGGCGCTGCACGCGGACGCGGTGGCGGTGCTGGCCGGTTGGACGCCGGCCGGGCCGGACGCCGCCGAGGCGCGGGACCGCACCCTCGCGCTCCTCGCCGCCGGCCCGGTCGCCCTGACCCGCCACCACCTGCCGGGGCACCTCACCGCGAGCGCGCTGATCCTCGACGCCGCCGGAGCCCGGGTGCTGCTCTGCCTGCACGGCAAGCTGCACCGCTGGGTGCAGTTGGGCGGGCACTGCGAACCGGGCGACGAGACACTGGCCGGGGCGGCGTTGCGCGAGGCCACCGAGGAGTCCGGCATCCCCGGGCTGGTCATCGATCCCGTACCGATCGACGTGGACATCCATCCGGTGGCCTGCCAGGGTGGTTCGCTGCACCACGACGTGCGGTTCGCGGTCTTCGCCCCGCCGGACGCGGTCGAGCAGGTCAGCGACGAATCCGAGGCGCTCGGCTGGTTCCCGACCGACCGGCTGCCGGAGCCGCTGGCCGGCGGGACCGCCAAACTCGTCGCGCCGGCCCTGGCCGTCCACGCCCACCGGGCCCGCTGACCGCCCGCTCCGACCCACGCCCGGGGGCCGACCCGCCAGACGGCCGACCCCGGGAGACGGCCGACCCGGGAGACGGCCGACCCCGGGAGACGGCCGACCCGCCCCCGGCGGTGGGCCCGTCCGGGCGGCCGGAAAGCCCGACGGTCGCAGCGGCATACCACCGGGCGGGGGTCAGGCCGCCCCGACAGTCAGACCAGCCCGTCCTCGCCCCGGGCTTTCAGCTCGTCGACCAGGGCCTTGACGTCCTGGGCCCGGTCGCGCGGGCAGACCAGCACCGCGTCGGGGGTGTCCACCACGATCAGGTCACGGACCCCGAGAGCGGCGACCAGCCGACCCGACTGCGGCACCACCACCAGGTCGTGGGCGTCGTGCAGCAGGACCCCGGGCTTGGCGTCGGTGCCCAGCACCACGTTGCCGGCCGGGTCGGCGGGCAACACCTCGCCGAGGGTGTGGAAGTCACCCACGTCGTTCCAGCCGAAGTCACCCGGCACGGTGGCGACCCGGCCGGCGGTGGCCGCGCCCTCCATCACCGCGTAGTCGACGGAGATCTTCGGCAGTGTCGGCCAGACCGCGCCGAGGACCTCGTCCTGCTCGGGGGTGCCCCAGGCCGCCGCGATCGAGATCACCCCGGCGTGCAGGGCGGGCTGCTGGCGGGCCAGCTCGGCGAGGAAGACGTCCACCCGCCAGACGAACATGCTGGCGTTCCAGAGATGCCGACCCGAACGCAGGTACGCCTCGGCGACCGACGCGGCCGGCTTCTCCTTGAACTCGGTCACCGGACGCAGCGGGCCGTCGCCGGTCGGCTCACCGGTCTCCAGGTAGCCGTAACCGGTCTCCGCCCGGGTCGGGGTGATCCCCACCGTCATCAGCAGCCCCTGCTCGGCACCGCCGATCGCCGCCCGGACCGTCTGCACCCAGGTGGCCGGGTCACGGATCAGGTGGTCGGCGGCGAAGGAGCCCATCACCGCCGTCTCGTCCCGCCGGGCGATCACCGCCGCCGCCAGGGCGATCGCCGCGCAGGAGTCCCGGGGCGACGGCTCCACCAGGATGTTCTCCTCCGGCACCCCGCTCAGCTGCCGGGCCACCGCCGCCGCGTGGGCGGCCCCGGTGACCACCAGGATGTGCTCCGGTGTGGTCAACGGCGCGAGCCGGCCCACGGTCGCCTGGAGCAGCGACGCGTCGGTGCCGGTGAGCGGATGGAGGAACTTGGGGTGCCCCGCGCGGGACAGCGGCCACAACCTCGTGCCGCTGCCACCCGCCGGGATGACGGCGTAGAGCATCAGCACATCATGCCCGAACCGCCACAGGTCGGATGCCGGGTCCGCCGTACGGTCAGCGACCACTCAGGAACGCGCCCGGCTCCAGGCGGCGATGTGCACCTCGGCGCTGGACGCCCAGGTGAACTCCTTGGCCCGGTCGAAACCCGCCTTGGCCAGCGACAACCGTCGCTGCTCGTCGTCGAGCAGGGCGGCCAGGTCGGTGGCGATCTGGTCGGGGTCCTCACTGGTGTACGCGACCGCGTCACCGCCCACCTCGGGCAGCGAGAGCCGGGGCGTGGTGAGCACCGGCGCGGCGCAGGCCATCGCCTCCAGGATCGGCAGACCGAACCCCTCGCCGTACGACGGGTAGGCGGCGACCAGCGCCCCGCCGAGGAAGCCGGGCAGGTCGGCGTAGCGCAGGTAACCGGGACGCAGCAACCGCAGGTGCGACGGGACCTCGGCCACCGCGCGGTCGATGTCCTCGTCGTGGCCCTGGCCACCGGCGATCACCAGGGCCGGCGGGTTCTCCCGGTCGCCCACCGCCCGCGCCCACCCCCGGATCAGATTGGGTACGTTCTTGCGCGGCTCCTTGGCCCCGAGGAAGGCGACGTAGCTGCTGCCGGCGAGCCCGAGCCGGGCCCGCACCCGGGCCTTCTCCTCCTCGCCCGGGGCGTGGAAGGCACTCTGGTCGACCCCGTGGTAGGCCACGTCGATCCGGGTCGGGTCGGCGTCGAGCAGCCGGATCAACTCGTCGCGGGTGGCCTTGCTCGGCACGATCACCCGGCTGGCCCGGCGCAGCGACGTCTTGATCGCGCTGCGGAAGAACGTCCGCCGGGACTTGTCGTAGTGCTCCGGCTCGGTGAAGAACGTCGCATCGTGCACGGTCACCGTGACCGGGCAGCCGGCCCGCAGCGGGCAGGTGTAGAACGGCGAGTGCAGCACCTCGGCACCGACCTGCTGGGCGAGCAGCGGCAGGCCGGTCTGCTCCCAGGCGAGCCGGGCCGGGCGGTGGGCGACAGCGGCCGGGGCGGGGATCACCTCGGCCCCGGGCAGCATCCGGGTGTAACGCTCCAGGTCGGTACGCAGGCTCACCACGACCAGGTCGACCGTCTCCCCGCAGACTGTGCCGAGGGCTCCGAGCAGGCCATCGACGTATCTACCGACGCCGCCACGGTCGGCGGGGACACTCGTGGCGTCGATGAGCACGCGGGGCGGGCGACCGGCGGTCACGGGGCGACTCCTTGCACTGACTGGTCTGTGGGAAACAACACTCCGGGCAAGCCTACGCCGGAGCCCGGTACGGACGCTGACTCCGACCCGACCGTACGCCGACTTGTCATCGTCATCGAATACGGGCGACAGGGGCGTATCGTTCGCGCCGATGGCCGACAACATTGCCCGGGTGTTCGCCGCCGCGATCGCGGCCGACCCCGCCCGCCCCCTGCTGACCTGGTACGACGACGCCACCGGCGAACGCACCGAACTCTCCGGCGCGACCCTGGCGAACTGGGTGGCCAAGACCGCCAACCTGCTGGTCGACGAGCTGGCCCTGAGCCCCGGCGACCCGGCCGGGGTGCTGCTGCCACCGCACTGGCAGACCGCCGCCGTGCTACTCGGCTGCTGGTCGGCCGGGTTGACGGTGCGTGACGAACCGGGTGACGTGCACGTGCTCTTCGCCGCCGCCGACCGGGTGGCCGAGGTCGACGCCTGGCCGGCCGGCGACCGGTACGCGCTGGCGCTCGCCCCGTTCGCCGCCCCGCTGCGCGAGGTCCCCGCCGGCTTCGCCGACTACGTCGTCGAGGTACGCACCCAGGGTGACCACTTCACCCCGTCCGGCCAGGGTGGCCCCACCGACGCGGCCCTGCTGGCCGAGGCGGACGCCCGCGCGACGGCCCTCGGCATCGCCCCCGGCGACCGGCTGCTCATCGACGCGACCACCCACCCCGACCCGCGCGACTGGCTGCTCGCCCCGCTGCTGCGGGGGGCGACGGTCGTGCTGACCGGCAACCCCGACCGCTCCCGCTTCCCCACCCGCGCCACCACCGAACGCACCACCCACACCCTCCCCTGACCCCCACCCCCTCCGCCCTGCTCCCACCCCACCCCCGCCGCCTCCTCCCGCCCTCCCCGCCTCATCCCGCCTCGCCCCGCCCTCCTCGCCTCGCCTCGCCTCGCCCCGGTGATCAAGAGCTTTACGTCAAAATTCCGCCGACAAATGACGTAAACCTCTTGATCACCCGACCTCGATGGCGCTGGTGTTCGGTGATCAAGAGGTTTGGGTCAGAAACAGGGGGCGGATTGACGTAAAGCTCTTGATCACCGGGGCGAGGCGGGGCGGGCGAGGCGGGGCGGGCAGGGCACGGGGCGGGGCGGGGCGGGCAGGGCACGGGTAGAGCGGGCGGGCAGGAGACGGGCAGGGCGGAGCCGGGGGCAGGGGTGGGTGGGGTTAGGGGGTGGGGCGGGTTTGGGCGAAGGCGGCGAAGGCGGTGAGGGACTCCGGGTTGGCCAGGGCACCCTGGGCAGCTGCCGAGTCGACCGGAGTGCCGGTGAGGATCTTCTTGACCGGGACTTCCAGTTTCTTGGACGACAACGTGCGCGGCACTGCCCGGACCTGGTGAATCTCGTCGGGGATGTGCCGGGGCGACAGGGCGGTACGCAGCTCGCGGGCGATCTTGCGGCGCAACGCGTCGTCGAGTTCGAGGCCCTCGGCGAGCACCACGAACAGCAGCAGCTCCCCCGCCCCGCCCTCGTCGTCCTCCAGGTGCACCACGACCGAGTCGACCACCTCGTCGAGGCCCTCCACCACCGAGTAGAACTCGGCCGTGCCGAGGCGTACGCCGCCCCGGTTGAGGGTGGCGTCGGACCGGCCGGTGATCACGCAGCCGCCCCGCTCGTTGATGGTGATCCAGTCGCCGTGCCGCCACACCCCGGGATAGACGTCGAAGTACGCCTCCGTGTAGCGGCGACCGTCCGGGTCGTTCCAGAACCCCACCGGCATGCTCGGCATAGGCGCGGTGATCACCAGTTCGCCCAGTTCGCCGAGGACGGGGGTGCCGTCGGCTGAGCGGGCCTCCACCTTCGCACCGAGCGCCCGGCAGGTGATCTCACCGGCGTACACCGGTAGCAGCGGCACACCGCCGACGAAGCCGGTGCAGACGTCCGTCCCCCCGGACAACGACTGGAGCTGGAGGTTGGTGCCGACCGTGTCGTACACCCAGGTGAAGCCCTCGGCGGGCAGCGGCGCTCCGGTGGAGCCGACCCCGCGCAGCGCGGACAGGTCGGCGACGTCCCTGGGCACCAAGCCGGCCTTGCGGCAGGCCAACAGGAACGGCGCGGACGTGCCGAAATAGGTGGTGCCGGTCTCGTCGGCCAGCCGCCACAGCTCGCCCAGGTCGGGGTGGCCGGGGTTACCGTCGAACAGCACGATCGTCGCCCCGACGGCCGGCCCGGAGACCAGGAAGTTCCACATCATCCAGCCGGTGGTGGTGAACCAGAAGAACCGGTCGGCCGGGCCGAGATCGTGGTGCAGGGCGAGCATCTTGAGATGTTCGAGCAGGATGCCGCCGTGCCCGTGCACGATCGGCTTCGGCAGGCCGGTGGTGCCCGAGGAGTAGAGCACGTAGAGCGGGTGGTCGAACGGGACCGGGGTGAAGGTCAACGCCCCGTCGGTCTCCGCCGCCAGGTCGGCCCAGCTCAGGCTGCTCTGTGGTACGCCGCCCGGCGCGGCCTCCGCACCGCCGACGGCACCACCGGGCAGCGCGGATGCCGGGGCAGCGCCGTCGGAACCGGCCGGAGGGGCAGCGCGGTCGGAACCGGCCGGGGCGAAGCCGTCGGGGCCGGTCGGGTGCAGGTAGGGGATGTGGACGGTGTGGGTCAGCGACGGCAGGGCGGCCCGGATCGCGGCCACCTCGGCCCGCCTGTCGACCGGCTTGTCGCCGTACCGGTAGCCGTCCACGGCCACCAGGACCTTCGGGGCAATCTGCTGCCAGCGGTCGACGACACTCCGGGTGCCGAACTCCGGGGCACAGGACGAGAAGATCGCCCCGAGGCTGCTGGTGGCCAGCAGCAGCACGTACGTCTCGGGGATGTTCGGCGCGTACGCGGCCACCCGGTCCCCGGCGACGACGCCGAGGCGGCGCAGCCCGGCCGCCACTCGACGGACCTGTTCGCGCAGCTCGGCGGCGGTCAGGGTGACCGGCGGGCGGGTCTGGGAGTGGGCGACCACCACCGGGTCGTCATCGGCGCGGCCGGGCAGCCGCAGCACGTTCTCGGCGTAGTTGAGCGTCGCGCCGGGGAACCACCGGGCACCGGGCATCGCCGCATCGGTCAGGGTCGCCGTCGGCGGGGTGTGCGCCACCACCTCGAAGTGGTCCCAGATCGAGCGCCAGAAGGCGTCCAGGTCGGTGACCGACCACTGCCACAGCGCGTCGTAGTCGGCGAAGTCCAGCCCCCGGTGCTCCCGCAGCCACCGCAGGTAGCCACCGATCCGGGACCGCTCGCGTACGTCCGCCGGCGGCGTCCACAGCACGTCACCCACCGCTCCACCCTCCCTGAGGCCCACACGGCACTGTGCCCGGCCATACCGCCATCTTGCCTACCTCGCAGCGCCATCATCCACACCGGGGCCCACCACGGAAACGTGCCCCGCGCACACAATCCGTCCCCACCCCCGCTGCCGAGTCCGGCTCAACCCGCTGATCAAGCACCCATCTCCCACTGATCCAGCTGACCCATCGACCAGACCCCGTTGATCAAGAGGTTCGGGTCAAATTCCAGCCCGAACCTGACGCATACCTCTTGATCACCGGACCGGCACATTCCGCCCCGGCCGCAGCGACGGGCTGGCGCCGGTGATCAAGAGGTTCGCGTCAACATTGAGCCGATACCTGACGTATACCTCTTGATCACCGGGCTGGGACGCCCAACGCCGGGTGCAGCCGGGGGCTGGGGGGTGGTGATCAAGAGGTTTGGGGCAGGACTGGGCGCGGAGCTGACGTAAATCTCTTGATCACCGGGGCGGGAGGGGGAGCCGGGGGGCAGGGGTGGGAAGGGGGAGCTTGGGGGACGGAGGGGGTCAGGAGGCGCGGTGGGCTTGGATGGCGCGGCGTTTGGCCAGGCGGTGGGCGCGGCGGATCTCGGCCTCCTTGTAGCGGCGGTGATCGTCTGGGGTCTCCGGGAGGACGGGGCGGACCGGGCGGGGGGCGCCGGCCACGTCCACACCGACGAAGACCAGGTAGGCGGTGGCCACCCGGACGGGTTCGTCCT
The DNA here is from genome assembly GCF_040678915.1 of Micromonospora sp. NPDC049257. Classification (NCBI taxonomy): domain Bacteria; kingdom Bacillati; phylum Actinomycetota; class Actinomycetes; order Micromonosporales; family Micromonosporaceae; genus Micromonospora; species Micromonospora sp. NPDC049257. The sequence continues at coordinate 3,675 of NZ_JBFAQU010000006.1, read as the reverse complement.
CGGCCGAGTCCCAGCGCTCGGCGACCACCTTCACCCCGACCTCCATCGAGGTGTTGCCGGTCCAGTTGACCTGGGCGTGGGCGTGCACCAGGTCACCCACCCGGACGGGCTCGGAAAAGACGATCTCGTCGATGGAGGCGGTCACCGCCGTACCGCCGCTGTGCCGGGCCGCCGCCGCCCCGGCCACGTCGTCGACGAACTTCATCAACACCCCACCGTGCACGGTTCCGTACAGGTTGACATCGACAGCGGTCATGATGCGACTCAGCGTGACCCGGGAGTACGACGTCGGCTTGCCGGGAGGGGTGGTGGGGTGCTCGGTCATGGCAGAAACGGTACGGTGCGCCAATGCGACATCTCTGGAGCTTCCTCGCCGGGCTGGTGGTGGCACCCGTCACGTGGGTGCTGATCACCCTCGGGCAGGACGGGTCGGGCCGGACCGTGGACCGCTGGGTGGAGATCGGCACGTACAACACGGCCAACCTGATCGAGCCGACCGTCTACCTCGGCGTCGCCGGTATCCTGCTCGGCCTGGTCGGCACGCTGCGCACCTCGCCGCTCGGCCCGCTCGTCGCCGGGCTGCTGCTGGTCACCCCGTACGTCGGGATGTTCATCGCCCCGTTCACCGTGCTCGACTGGATCCCGAGCGGCTGGAAGGTGCTCGGCGACCCGCTGCCGCTGCACCAGCCGGTGCAGAACGGCACCCTGTTCCTGATCGGCGTGCTGCTGCTGATGGCCGTGTTCAGCGCCCAGCGGTGGCGGCGCTGGCCGCAGCCGGCGACCGGGACGGAATCGGCCCCGGCCGACTACGACGACCCGCCACCGCCCAGCTATGCCACGAGCGACTGGCCGCCGGCCGGTCCGCCCGCCCGCAGCGAGCCGGACACCGCGCCGCTCACCCTCGGCTACCCCGACCTGGACACCCCCACCGAGCCGCTGCCCCGGCGGGCCGGCACCGAGTCGCCGTGGTCCGCCCCGCCGCGCTACGGGGCCAAGCCGGAGAACAGCCCCGACAACCGTTGACCGCTGACGGGTGGGCCGGCACGACTGGCCCACCCGATCATCCGGTACGGCTTCTTCACGGCCGAGCCGTTGTCAGGACGGCTCGGCCCCCTCGGGCGGTGACCAGGGATCGACGGGCAACTCGTAGACGAGTCGGTAACGGTCACCAGGAAACACGATGTCGGCGGTTTCCACTGCGGTCCGCCCGGCGAAGTAGGTGCGCTCGACTTCGATCACCCACCTGCCGCCGCGCCGGTCGAGTTCGAGGGCGGCAGCTTCCTCGGGCATCGCCTGCCGGGTCGTCACCTCTTCCACAAACCGGTCGACGGCCACACCGATGAAGTCCATCCGAGCGACCACGCCGATGATCGGACCTCGCTCGGGGTACTCGATCGGCGTACCGCCGGTGAGGGCCAGCGGCTCGTACGAGTCGGCAAGTTGTATCGGGACTCCGTCGGCCAGGTAGCGGTACCTGGTGTGCATGACGGTGTCGCCGGGCTGAATGCCGAGCCGTTCGGCGATGCGGGGCGTTGCGGGAATCTTCTCGCTGTCAGACTCCCAGCTCGGTTGCTTGCCTGCGGCTTCGCTGTCCCGGGCGAACGGTGACGTGCTGCCGATGCGGTTGCGCAGGTCCCGAGAGTGGGCGCGACGCACGAGCGATGTGCGGCTGCGGACGTAGTTGCCCGATCCCCGTCGGCCTTCGATGAGCCCTTCGCTGCGGAGCATGGTGAGGGCGTGCTTGATGACGGTGCTGGAGAAGCCCCAGCGCTGCTGGAGTTCCCTCTCGGTGGGCAGCTTGTCCCCAGAGGACAGTTCACCGCCAAGGATCCGCTGTCGCAGGTCATCCACGACGCGCTGATAGTTGGGCGGCTCCCTGCCGGTCATGGATGACCCCTCCACGTGGACACACCTACTCACGGTCAAGTCGACCACGTCTCCGCAGGCGCAGCAAACAATGTCAAACGTTCATGATCCGAAAGTTAGCACAATTAAGTCCTTTACTGATCTAGAGTTAGTGCGCTAACTTTCGGTAGCAGTGCAGGAGCCCTCACTCAGAGCTATCTGCGCAGCTCACAGCCCCGCTTACCGAAGGTAAGAGTGATCATGAGGTCTGAAGTGGTATCGATCGTGTTCGGGGGCCTGGTGCCGGGCTTTCTGGTCGGGCTGCTGGCGTTCCGGGTCAAGTCGAGGTGGTGTCCGCGCTGCGGGGAGTCCACCACCGTGGCCGTACCCCCGCCGGTGGAGCGGGACCGGTGAACCGGCCGGCGCTGACCGACGTCGACGAGCTGCCGATCGGCCGGCGGGTGGCCCGCTGGCGGGTACGCCGCCGGATGACCCAGCAGATGCTCGCCGACCGGCTCGGCAAGTCGAAGAGCTGGGTGGACAAGGTCGAACGCGGCGTACGCAGCCTGGACCGCTACTCGACCGTCCAGGAGATCGCCGAGGTGCTGCGCCTCGACCCGGCCACCCTGCTCGACCCCCGCAGACCGCTACCGCCCGTGACCGCCGGCCTCGACGGTGTCGACGCGGTCCGCGCCGCCCTGGCCCGCTACCACCACCAGCGTCCGGCCCGGACGGTGTCGCCCGACGAACTGGGGCGGCATGTCGCGCACGCCTGGCTCACCTACCAGCACGCCCACTACACGCAACTGCTCCGGGCCCTGCCCAGCCTGCTCGACGCCGCCCGTGCCAGCCCGGGACCGCTGGTGGCCGCGTACCGGATCACCGCATCGGTGCTGGTCAAGCTCGGTGAGGCCGATCTCGGTTGGCTCGCCGCCGACCGGGCCGTCGCCGCCGCCGTGGGGGACCCCGTCCGCGCCGGCACCGCGACCATCGTCGTGGCCCAGGCGCTGCGCGCGCTCGGCCGCGACCGGCTCGCCCTCACCGCCGCCGTCGCCGCCATCGGCACCGCCACCCACGACGCGGTACGCGGGACGCTGTTCCTCCAGGCCGCGCTGGCCGCCGCCGGCTGTGGTGACGGCCGCCGCGCCGACAACCTGATCGACCACGCCACCGTCCTCGCCAACCGGTGTACGAGCGGCGACGACCCGCACCACACCGCGTTCGGTCCCGCCGCCGTGCTGCTGGCCCGCTTCCTGACCGCCCTGCGCCTCGGCGACACGGCCGTGGCGGTCCACCACCACGAGAAGGCCATCGGGCGCGACGACTGGCGTCGGCTTCCCGTCGAGCATCGGGCCGCGCACCTCGTCGACGCCGCCCGCGCCTACCTCGACGCCGGTGACCTCGCCGCCGCCGGTCGTACGCTGGTCGAGGCCGACACCATCGCGCCCGCCGAGGTCCGCTACCGCCCCGCCGCGCGTACCCTCGTCGCCGAGATCGCCCGCAGCGGCCCGCCAGCCGCCGACGTGGCCCGCCTCGCCACCACCGTCGGCCTCACCCGCTGACCCGCCAGCAGCCGCACATCGAGATCGTCGGCAGCTCACGGAACTTGACACCCACTTCGCACCTTGCCTGTCAGGTGCGAAGCAGGCGTCCGGAACGGAGGAGCAACGAACCCGGCGGTCAGTCCTTGAGCAACTGGCGGGCCATGACGATGCGTTGGACCTGGTTGGTGCCTTCGTAGATCTGGGTGATCTTGGCGTCGCGCATCATCCGCTCGACCGGGTAGTCCCGGGTGTAGCCGTACCCGCCCAGCAACTGCACCGCGTCGGT
>NZ_JBFAQU010000005.1:248345-353498 GCF_040678915.1 Micromonospora sp. NPDC049257 | reverse complement strand
GGGCGGTCTTACGCAGGATGGTGGTGTTCATGGGGGTAGCTCCTTCGGGGTTGACGCCCGGGGACCGACCGGGGGGTCGGTGTGCCTGCCGGGGGGCAGGCGTAGCGGGCGTGGGCACCACGTCGGGGCGCTCAGGTGGGGGGAGTTCGGGGGTCCCGGCCGGGGAGGTGGGCCGCTCGTGCCGGGGTCAGGTGTAACGACCGGGGTGCCGGGGCCATTCCCGCACGGATGCGGAGGCGGGCCGGTCGGGGGTGTTGCTGCGGTCGTTCGTGGGAGGTGTAACGACCGTCGGTGCCCGCTCATTCCGCCGGGGGGCGTCGGCCGGGCCGCCGGGGGGTGCTGCTGCGGTCGTACGCAGGGTGTAACGCCTGCGGGCCGGCCCGGATTCCGGCCCGGGGGTGCCGCCGGTCACGGGACGTCGACCCCATGACACGCAGACCGCCCGGGCGGGCGCGGCAGCGTACTCCCGGAACCGGACACGGTGCGCACGACGGCCGTTACGGTCCCCGACCGGTGCCCCGCCGACCGGGCTGCGGGAGGCGGCCGGTTGGTCCGGTGCCGGCGGGTGACCGGGAACGACCGCGGACTCGGATGGTCCGGGCGGTTGCGGACATATCTCCGAGGTACCGCTGTGACAGTCCTGTTTGTCGGGAGATCCGGCGGTGTCAGACCTTGCGCTTGGTGTCGGCTTGATAGCGATTGCCTAACGGCCGTTCCGCTTCGGTGTGACGTGTCATAGCCTCCCGCTCACGGACCGAGCCATGGACCGGCGTTGTTCAGGCGGATGACAGAGGTGAGAGATGCAGGCGAGAAGGCTAAGGACGGCCGTGAGCCTCGTGGCCGTTGCAGCCCTGGCGGTCGGCGCGGCCGGCTGTGCGGAGAGCGACCGCGGCGATGACAGCAGTGGCGAGGCCAAGACGGGCGGCACCTTCATCTTCGCCGGTGCCGGTGACCCGAAGAACTTCGACCCGATCTTCAACGACGACGGTGAGTCGTTCCGGCCGGTCCGGCAGATGTACGACACGCTGATCCAGCACAAGCCGGGCACGGCTGACCTGGTGGGTGGCCTGGCCGAGAGCTGGGAGCACGACCCCGACGGCAAGGTCTGGACCTTCAAGCTGCGTCAGGGCGTGAAGTTCCACGACGGCACCCCCTTCAACTCGGCCGCGGTCTGCTACAACTTCGACCGCTGGTACAACATGAAGGGCGCCGCCGCCCAGTCGCAGATGATCTACTACCAGGACGTCTTCGGCGGGTTCGCCAAGAACGAGGCCGAGGGTGCCGGCCAGGCGCTCTACAACAAGTGCGAGGCCAAGGACGAGGGCACCGCCGTCGTCACCCTCAACCAGTACAAGGGTGCGTTCCCCGGCGCGTTCGCGCTGACCGCGCTCTCGATCGCCAGCCCGGAGGCCCTCAAGAAGGGCGACGCCGACACGGTCAAGCAGAACGGCGACTCCTTCGAGTACAGCTCGTTCGCGACCACCACCCCGGTCGGCACCGGCCCGTTCACGTTCGGCGGCTGGGACAAGGCCAAGAACGAGATCACCCTGAACCGCAACCCCGACTACTGGGGCGAGAAGGCCAAGGTCGACAAGGTCATCATCAAGGTGATCAAGGACGAGAACACCCGTAAGCAGGAGCTGCGCGCGGGCACCGTCCAGGGCATCGACTTCCCGGCCCCGGCCGACCGCAAGGCGCTGTCCGGTGAGGGCTTCCAGGTCCTCGACCGCCCGGCGTTCAACATCCTCTACCTGGGCATCAACCAGAAGAACCCCAAGCTGAAGGACCTGCGGGTACGCCAGGCGATCGCCTACGCCCTCAACCGTCAGCAGCTCGTGCAGACCAAGGGCCCGGGTGGCACCAAGGTCGCCGACGAGTTCATGCCGGACACCGTGCTCGGCTACGCCCCGGACGTGCAGAAGTACGAGTACAACCCGGACAAGGCCAAGCAGCTGCTCAAGGACGCCGGCGCCGAGGGGCTGACCCTCAACTTCTACTACCCGCCGGACGTCTCCCGGCCGTACATGCCGAACCCGCAGGAGATCTTCACCGTCCTGGCCAACGACCTGCAGGCCGTCGGCATCAAGGTCAACGGCGTCCCGCGTCCGTGGAACGGTGGCTTCAAGGACGACGTGCAGCAGTTCGGCAAGCAGGACCTGCACATCCTCGGCTGGACCGGTGACTACAACGACCCGGGCAACTTCGTCGGCACCTTCTTCGGCCGGGGCAAGGTCGAGTTCGGCGACCAGGCCATGACCGAGATGTTCGAGGCCATCGCCAAGGCCGACGGCACCGTCGACGAGGCGGGCAAGAAGGCGGCCTGGGAGCAGGTCAACCGCGACATCGCCGCCAAGTGGCTGCCGGCCGTGCCGGTCTGGCACGCCCCGCCGGCCATCGTCGTCACCAAGGACGTGCAGGGGCTGGTCGCCAGCCCGCTGACCGACGAGCGGTTCAACACGGTCAGCGTCAGCAAGTGACGTCCGTCGGCTGACGCCGTAGGCGTGCATCGGCCCGGGTCGGGAGCAAGTGCCGGCCCGGGCCGATGCCGCGAACATCGAGAGTCTGGTGTGTGAGAGATGTTGCGAGTCATAGTCCGCCGCCTGCTGCAGCTGGTGGTGACGCTGATAGCGCTGTCCGCGCTGATTTTCGTCTGGTTGCGCAACCTGCCCGGCGGCCCGGTCGAGGCGCTGCTCGGCGAGCGGGCCACCCCGGAACGAAGGGCGCTGCTGATCAAGGCCCTCGGCTACGACCAGCCGATCCTCGTGCAGTACGGCAAGTTCATGCAGCGGGTCATCACCGGGGACCTGGGCAACTCGATCCGCTCCGGTGACCCGGTCACCGACGTCATCGCCCGTGCCTTCCCGGCCACCATCGAACTGGCCGTCGCCGCCATGATCATCGCGGTCGGTCTGGGCGTGCCGCTGGGCTACCTCGCCGCCCGTTACCGGGGCCGACTCCTCGACAACCTGACCATCGCCGGCACCCTGCTCGGCATCTCGATCCCGATCTTCTTCCTGGGCTATCTGCTCAAGGACGTCCTCACCCAGGACATCCACTGGTTCCCGCCGTCCGGGCGGATCAGCACCGGGATGGACAACACCACCGTGACCGGGTTCTACGTCCTGGACGGCCTGCTCACCCGGGAGTTCGACGCCAGCGCCGACGCGCTCTGGCACCTGATCCTGCCGGCGGTCACGCTGGCCACGATCCCGCTCGCGGTGATCGTCCGGATCACCCGGGCCAGCGTGCTCGACGTGCTCAACGAGGACTACGTGCGGACCGCCGAGGCGAAGGGCCTGCGGCACCGCACCATCCGGGGCCGGCACATCCTGCGCAACGCCCTGCTTCCCGTGGTCACCACCATCGGCCTCCAGACGGGCGCGCTGCTCTCCGGCGCGGTGCTCACCGAGAAGGTCTACAACTGGGGCGGCCTCGGCACCCTGATCACCGACTCGATCAGCGGCGGCCGGGACTATCCGGTGCTCCAGGCGATCATCCTGCTCGCCGCGTTGGTCTTCGTGCTGGTCAACCTGCTGGTCGACCTCTCCTACGCGTTCATCGACCCGAGGGTGCGTGTGCGATGAGTGACCCGACCACCCGCCCCGGCGTGGGCAAGCCCCGCACCGGCGACACCCCCACCGACCAGCCCGCCGAGGGCCCGGCCGCCGACGGGCAGGCCGGCGAGAACCCGACCGGCCAGCCCGGCGACACCCCGGCACAGCGGCGGGAGCGCAGCCTCGGTCGGCTCGGCGACCGTAAGCGGGCCCGGCTCGACGAGCTGGCGCGGGCCACCGCCGACCCGGGCGGGGTCAGCCTCTACCGGGACGCGCTGCGCCGGCTGCGCCGCAACCCGGTGGCCATCGTCGGTGCCGTCATCGTCGGACTGTTCGTGCTGGTGGCGATCTTCGCGCCGCTGATCGCCCCGCACGACCCGGTGCAGCGGTTCGACGAGCTGACCCGGGACCTGACCGTGGACAGCATCCCGGGTGCCACCGCCGGGCACCCGTTCGGCTCGGACCCGCTCGGTCGGGACTTCTTCTCCCGCATGATCCACGGCAGCCGGCAGACCCTCTTCGTCGGCGTGCTCGCCACCCTGATCGGCCTCACCCTGGGCGTACTGCTCGGTGCGGTGGCCGGTGCCTTCGGCGGCTGGGTCGACGTGGTGCTGATGCGCCTCACCGACGTGATGCTGGCGCTGCCCAGCCTGCTGCTGGCGATCACCCTGGTCGCGATGGCCAGCCGGTCGAGCCAGTGGACGGTCATCTTCGCGGTGGCGATCGTCAGCGTGCCGGTCTTCGCCCGGTTGCTGCGCGGCTCGATGCTCGCCCAGCGGGAGAGCGACCACGTGCTCGCCGCGCGGGCGTTGGGCGTCAAGGAGCGCAACATCGTCCTGCGGCACATGCTGCCCAACTCGCTGACCGCGGTGATCGTGCAGGCCACCCTGACCTTCGCGGTGGCGATCCTGGACGCGGCGGCGTTGTCCTTCCTCGGCCTCGGCGACCCGGACATCAACCGGGCCGAGTGGGGGCTGATGCTGGGTGTGGACGGCCAGCGCTACTTCGAGGTCCGCCCCGAGCTGGCCTACTATCCGGCGCTCGCGATCATCGTGGTCGCGCTCGGTTTCACCCTGCTCGGTGAGGCGATGCGTGAGGCGATCGACCCGAAGAACCGGCGGTGACGGCGGTGCGGCAGGTCGGTGTGCGACCCGCCCGACCGGGGGCCGGCGGTCCCGGGCCGGGCGGGCACCCGGTGGGCCGGCGACCGCAGCCGGGAGCGAACGACCAGCACAGTGAGGAAGTGACCCGATGAGCCTGCTCGACGTACGCGATCTGAGCGTGGTGTTCCAGCGCCGGGGCGAGCGGCCGTTCGCGGCGGTCGACCAGGTCAGCTTCACGGTGGAGCCGGGGCAGACGGTCGGCCTGGTCGGCGAGTCCGGCTGCGGCAAGAGCGTGACCAGCCTGGCCATCATGGGGCTGCTGCCGAAGCGGGGCAACCGGGTCACCGGCGAGGTGCTGTTCGAGGGCACCGACCTGCTCAAGCTGCGCCCGGACGACCTGCGGGACCGGCGGGGCCGGGACATCGGCATGATCTTCCAGGACCCGCTGTCCTCGCTGAACCCGGTCATCCCGATCGGGGTGCAGGTCGCCGAGGTGCTGGAGCGGCACCGGGGGATGGACCGGCGCAAGGCGCTGCGGGAGGCCCGGGAGTTGCTCGACGCGGTCGGCATCCCCGACCCGGACCGCCGGCTGACGGAGTTCCCGCACCAGATCTCCGGTGGGATGCGGCAGCGTGCCCTGATCGCCATCGCGTTGGCCTGCAAGCCCCGGTTGCTGATCGCGGACGAGCCGACGACCGCGCTGGACGTCACCATCCAGGCGCAGATCCTCACCCTGCTCAAGCAACTGGTCGACGAGACCGGCACCGCGCTCATCATGATCACGCACGATCTCGGGGTGGTGGCCGGTCTCTGCGACACGGTCAACGTGCTCTACGGCGGCCGGGTCGTGGAGCGGGCCGCCCGGCACGAGCTGTTCGCCCGGCCCCGGCACCCGTACACGCACGGGTTGCTCAGCTCGGTGCCCCGGCTCGACTCGCCGCGGGGCGAGCGGCTGCACGCCATCCGGGGTTCGGTGGCCGACAACATCCCGTGGGTCGAGGGCTGCGCCTTCGCGCCGCGCTGCGACAACGTGGTGGACGCCTGCCTGGACGGCCCGCCCCCGTTGGAGCCCACCGCCACCGGCGGCGACCTGCGCTGCAACAACCCTGTTTCGGAGGAGGTGGCGGTGCCGTGACCGAACGGACCGGACCGGAGAACGAGGCCGCGACCCAGCGGTCGGCCACGGACGACGCCGCGACCGGGCGGGTGGGGACGGACGACGCCGCGACCGGGCTGCCGGGAACGGGGGCCGGGACGACCACCGCGCCGGGCGACGCCGGGGCCGGGCAGCCCGGGCCGGGGGACGCCACCGGGCAGGGGCGGCCGCTGATCGAGCTGCGCGACGTCAAGGTGCACTTCCCGATCAAGAGTGGCCTGCTCTTCGACCGTACCGTCGGCTACGTCTACGCGGTCGACGGCGTCTCACTGTCGATCAACGCGGGTGAGACGTACGGCCTGGTGGGCGAGTCGGGGTGCGGCAAGTCGACGCTCGGCCGGGGCCTGCTGCGGCTGGTCGAGCCGACCGACGGTGAGATCGTCTTCGACGGTGCCGACGTGCGCGCGCTCAAGGGCGAGTCGATGCGCAAGGCCCGCCGCCGGATGCAGATGATCTTCCAGGACCCGTTGTCCAGCCTGGACCCCCGGCAGTCGGTGGAGTCGCTGCTGGTGGAGGGGCTCAAGGCGCATGGGCTGGCCGACGACAAGGAGGCGACGAACCGGCGGCTGCGGGACACCCTGAAGGCGGTCGGGCTGCCCGCCTCGGCGTTGAGCAAGTACCCGCACGAGTTCTCCGGCGGGCAGCGCCAGCGCATCGGTATCGCCCGCGCGCTGGTCCTCGACCCGGATCTGATCGTCGCCGACGAACCCGTCTCCGCCCTGGACGTGTCGATCCAGGCCCAGGTGCTCAACCTGCTGGAGGACCTCCAGAACGAGCGCGGGCTGACGTACCTGATCATCGCGCACGACCTGGCGGTGGTCCGGCACATCGCCGACACGGTCGGGGTGATGTACCTGGGTGGGCTGGTGGAGGAGGCGTCCAGCGACGACCTCTACCGGGAGCCGATGCACCCGTACACCAGGGCGTTGATGTCGGCGGTGCCGGTGCCGGACCCGCTGGTGGAGGACCGGCGGGAGCGGATCCTGCTCGCCGGTGACCTGCCGTCGCCCACCAACCCGCCGGCCGGCTGCCGGTTCCACACCCGGTGCCCGTGGGCGCAGCCGACCCGCTGCGCCGACGAGCGGCCGGCGCTGCGGGACGTCGTGGGCGGGCACCGGGTGGCCTGCCACTTCGCCGAGGACATCGCCGCCGGGCGGCTCCGCCCGCACGACGTGGCGCCGGAGCTGGTCCGACCGGACGACGGCGGGGCGCCGGGCGACACCGGTGAGCTGATCCCCACCCTGTGAGCACACGACGAGGGCCCCTTCCGGGGTACGGGAAGGGGCCCTCGTCGTGTGCCACGCCGATCGGGCGGCCGGCGGGACGGGTGCGGCCGCAGCGGCGGTGATCCCGGGCGACGCCGACCGGACCGCTGCGGTGCCGGGTCAGCCCTCGGGGCGGTGCAGCAGGGCCACCGCGATGGTGTGTACGGCGTCCAGGCCGGCCGGGTCGGCCAGCTTGGCGGTCCCGCCCGTCACCGCGTACCACTCGTCGGCGTCCTTGTACTGGACGGCGAGGGTGACCTGGCCGTCGGCGTACCGGGACTTCAGGGTCAGCTCGCCGGTCACCACACCGACCTCGTCGGTCATCACCCCACCGGGGCCGGCGACCAGGTCGGCGGTCAGCTCGCGGGGCGTACCGTCGCCGCCCGCGTCGGCGGTCATCCCTGCGCCGGGCACCTCGGCCGAGCCGGCGGCCCGGCCGTCGGCGGTCATCCCGGCGGTGGCCGCCGTTGCGGCCCCGCCCCCGTCGACCCCGTCGCCGGCCGGTGCCGCCCCCTCGGGTGCCGCCCCTGCTCCGGTCGTTGCCGCCCCGGCCGGGTCGGCCCCGGCGTCGGCACCGCCCGGGCCGGTCGGTGTCAGCGCTTGCCCGCCCATGTGCACCCTCCCAACATGTCGGTGATGGCGGCCTTCTCGGCGCTGGTCACCGTCAACTTCCAGTGGTGCTTGACCTCTACCCAGTGTTCCGCGTACGTGCACCAGTAGGCGCGGTTCGGCGGTTTCCACTGCGACGGGTCCTGGTCACCCTTGGACCGGTTGGAGCTGGCGGAGACCGCGAAGAGCTGCGGCCGGGTCAGGTCGTTGGCGAAGTCACCTCGCTTGGCGTCGTCCCACTCGTCGGCGCCGGAACGCCACGCGTTGGCCAACGGCACCATGTGGTCGATGTCCACGTCGGAGGGGTCGGTGAAGGTCCGACCGTCGTAGACGCTCTCCCACCGCCCGCCGACCACGTTGCAGCCGGAGAGGCGGATGTCCTTCCCGTCCCGCTGGAGCACGCTGTCGCGGACGTCGCAGTTCTTGCCGGTGTCCCGCCAGTGCGGGAAGCGGTCGCGGCTGTAGCCCTTCATCGAACCGGCCTCGGCGACGGTCAGCTCCGCGAGCTGCTCACCGACGTTGCCGGAGTTGCCGGGTGGCGCCTCCGGCTCGGCCACCGAGACGTCACAACCACCCGCGCCGAGGGCGAGCAGCGCGGCAAGGGCCGCCGCCACCGCCGCGCGGCCTCCTGATCTGGTACGCACAGACGACACCTTTCCAGCTTGCGGGCTTCCGGCGATCCCGCACAGTACCCAAGCACGGTTTCCGCATTTCGTGGCGTCTCCGGATGTGGGCGTGCAGATTGGTACCCATGACGGCACCGGCTCACGCGCTCCGTATCCGTACCACAGCCGGGCGGGGGACGCTGCTCGCCGCGATCCTCGCCTCCGGCATGGTGTTCCTGGACAGCACCGTGGTCAACGTGGCACTACCCCGCCTGGGTGCGGACCTCGACGCCACCGTGGCCGGTCTCCAGTGGACGGTCAACGGGTACGCGCTGATGCTGGCGGCGTTCGTCCTGCTCGGCGGGTCGCTCGGGGACCGGTTCGGCCGGCGGCGGATCTTCCTGATCGGGGTGGTCTGGTTCGCGGTCGCCTCCGTACTGTGCGGGCTCGCCCAGGACACCAACCAGTTGATCGCCGCCCGGTTCCTCCAGGGGGCGGGCGGGGCGCTGCTCACCCCCGGGTCGCTGTCGGTGCTCCAGGCGAGCTTCCACCCGGACGACCGGGGCCGGGCGATCGGCACCTGGTCGGGGCTGTCCGGCGTGTCCACCGCGCTCGGCCCGTTCGTCGGGGGTTGGCTGATCGACGCGCTCTCCTGGCGGTGGATCTTCTTCATCAACCTGCCGCTCGCGGTCGGCGTGCTGCTGGCCGCGATGCGCTGGGTGCCGGAGAGCCGAGACGAGAACGTCTCCCGCAGTGCCGGCCGACGGTTCGACATCGCCGGTGCGCTGCTCGGCGCGCTGGCGCTGGGCGGGCTCACCTACGCCCTGATCGACGCCCCGGTACGCGGGGTCGGCTCCTGGCCGGTGCTGCTCGCCGCCGGTGCCGGTGTCCTCGCCGCGGTCTCCTTCGTGCTGCTGGAACGGCACCGGGGCGAGGGGGCGATGCTGCCCACCACGATCTTCGGCAGTCGGCTCTTCTCGGTGCTGAACGTCTTCACCGTGCTGGTCTACGCCGCGCTGAGCGGGTTCACCTTCTTCCTCTCCGTCTACCTGCAGAACGTCGTCGGCTGGTCGGCGCTGCGGACCGGGCTGGCCACCGTACCGATGACGGTGCTGCTGCTGCTCGGCTCGGCGCGGGCCGGGGCGTTGTCGGCGCGGATCGGCCCCCGGCTGCTGCTGACCGTCGGCCCGGTCGTCGCCGCCGGCGGGTTGTTGCTGCTGCGCCGGGTCGGGCCGGGCGCGTCGTACTGGTGGGACGTGCTGCCCGGGGTGCTGCTGTTCGGGATCGGGCTGACCCTGGTGGTGGCGCCGTTGACCGCGTCGGTGCTGGCCGCCGTGGCGGACCGGTTCGCCGGGGTGGCCAGCGGCTTCAACAACGCCGCGTCGCGCACCGGCGGTCTGCTCGCGGTGGCCGCGTTGCCGCTGCTGGTGGGTCTGTCCGGTACCGGCTACGAGCAGGCCGGCGCGCTGACCGACGCGTTCCGGGGGGCGATGGCCTGGTGCGCCGGGTTGTTGCTCGGCGGCGCGCTGCTGGCCGCCCTGCTGGTCCGCCGTCCCCCGTCCCCGGACCGCGCCCCGGGTCGGGCCGCGCCGTCGACCCGGGGCACGTAGCGGGATGGACGCGCCGGGGTGGCCGGCCGGTGGCGGGGTGGGCTCGGCCGGCCGTGCCGCCCCGGACCGGCAGCCGGCCCGGGGCTGGTGGTCGTGATCCGGGATCGTCCGGTGACGACCACCAGCCCGGACGGCGGCGATCAGGACCGGGTGCGGTTGGCGGCGCTGGTGACGGCCTTGATGGAGGCGGTGACGATGTTGGGGTCGGTGCCGACGCCCCACACGGTCTGGCCGTTGATGTCGCACTCCACGTAGGCGGCGGCCTGGGCGTCGCCACCGGAGGAGAGGGCGTGCTCGTGGTAGTCCAGCACGCGTACGGCCACGCCCACCGACTGGAGCGCGTTGACGTACGCGTCGATGGGGCCGTTGCCGACGGCGGTGAGGGTGCGCGCCGCGCCGTCGACGACCACCTGGGCCTCGATCTCGACCTTGCCGTCGACGGTGCCGATCGTGTAGCCGGTCAGCGTGACGGCCGGGTCGACCTGGTGGTCGAGCAGGTAGTTGCGGGCGAAGATCTGCCACATGGTGCCCGGCTCGACCTCGCCGCCATCGTGGTCGGTGACCTGCTGGACGACGCCCGAGAACTCGATCTGGAGCCGGCGCGGCAGGTCCAGCTGGTGCTCGGTCTTCATGACGTACGCGACGCCGCCCTTGCCGGACTGCGAGTTGACCCGGATGACCGCCTCGTAGGTGCGGCCCAGGTCCTTGGGGTCGATCGGCAGGTAGGGCACCGCCCAGGTGAACTCGTCGATCGGCACCCCGGCCGCCTCGGCGTCGCGGTGCAGCGCGTCGAAGCCCTTCTTGATGGCGTCCTGGTGGGAGCCGGAGAAGGCGGTGTAGACCAGGTCGCCGGCGTACGGGTGGCGCTCGTGTACGGGCAGCTGGTTGCAGTATTCGACGGCCCGCTTGACCTCGTCGATGTTGGAGAAGTCGATCATCGGGTCGATGCCCTGGGAGAACAGGTTCAGCCCCAGCGTCACCAGGTCGACGTTGCCGGTGCGCTCGCCGTTGCCGAACAGGCAGCCCTCGATCCGGTCCGCGCCGGCCAGCAGGCCCAGCTCGGCGGCGGCGACCCCGGTGCCCCGGTCGTTGTGCGGGTGCAGGCTCAGCACCAGGCTGTCCCGGCGGGGCAGGTGCCGGTGCATCCACTCGATCGAGTCGGCGTAGACGTTGGGGGTGGCCATCTCGACGGTGGCCGGCAGGTTGATGATCAGCTTGCGGTCCGGGGTGGGGTCGATCACCTCGATGACCTTGGCGCACACCTCCACCGCGTACTCCAGCTCCGTGCCGGTGTACGACTCGGGCGAGTACTCGTAGTAGATGTCGGTGTCCGGGGTGTGGATCTCGGCGTACTTGCGGCACAACCGGGCGCCCTGGGTGGCGATGTCGGCGATGCCGTCGCGGTCCAGGCCGAAGACCACCCGACGCTGGAGGGTGGAGGTGGAGTTGTAGAAGTGCACGATGGCCCGGCGCGCGCCGCGCAGCGACTCAAAGGTCCGCTCGATCAGGTGTTCCCGGCACTGGGTGAGCACCTGGATGGTGACGTCTTCGGGGATCAGGTCCTGCTCGATGAGCTGCCGGACGAAGTCGAAGTCGGTCTGGCTGGCCGACGGGAAGCCGACCTCGATCTCCTTGTAGCCCATCTGCACCAGCAGCTGGAACATCCGGCGCTTGCGTTCCGGCGACATCGGGTCGATCAGGGCCTGGTTGCCGTCGCGCAGGTCGACCGCGCACCAGCGGGGGGCGGCCTCGACGTGCCGGGTCGGCCAGGTGCGGTCCGGCAGGTCGATCCGGAACTGCTGGTGGTAGGGCTCGTAGCGCTGGTACGGCATCCGGCTGGGACGTTGCCGGGCGATCTGATCGGCTTCGGCGTCGGTGGTGACAGGTTGAGCCATGACGGAGTGCTCCCGTGGGTCAGGTGGCGTCAGCATTGCGAATGATGTCGGCAGGGGTCGGGCGGCGATGCCCGGACGGGTGCCGAAAGAAGTTCGGATCTGCTGGACGGCGCGGTTCGACTCCGCGACGGGGTGCCGGCCGGTCAGGCCCCGTCGCGGCGACCAAGGAGAAGGTACGCCTGCCACATGACAGAGTGACCCTACGTGATGAGACGGGGGGTGGGAAGGTCGGTCCGGACTCTGAGATCCGCATCGCACCCGCCGGGATCGGCGTCGGTTCGGCGGTGACCCGTCAACCCAGCAGCAGGGCGTGGACGGGGTGCCGGTGCCGCAGGGCGGTCTCCCGGCGCAGCAACTCCTCGGGCAGCGTGGACGGGTCGCCGAGCCGGCCGACGGCGGTCACCACCAGGGGGCGGACCCCCGGCGGCAGGTCCAGGTCGGCGGCGAGCGCGGCCCGGTCGAGGTCGCGGATCTGGCGCGTGTACAGGCCGAGCGCGGTGGCCTGGACGGTCAGGTGGGCGATCGACTGGCCCAGGTCGTACGCGTGCCGTTCCGGGTCGCCGCCGGTGTGCGCGCCCACCACCAGCGCGGCGGCGTGCCGGGCCCAGCCCTGGTCGGCCTCGGTGAGGCTGACCAGGATGCGTTTCCAGGTCTCGTCGTCGCGGTGGCCGAGGGCGAACCGCCACGGCTGGGCGTTCCCGGCCGACGGGGCCCAGCGGGCGGCCTCCAGCAGGGACGCGGCCTCGTCGCCGGTCAGCTCGGCGGTCGGGTGGAACGCCCGAGGGCTCCACCGGTAGGCGAGCAGCGGAGTGAGATCAGCCATGCGAAGAGAATCCCGTATGAGCTTTTTGACCATTTTCGTTACCCAGGCAAATGTGGTCAAGAGCACCCGTAACGCCTTGACGGGTCAGGACGTTCCCGGGCTCGGGGAGGACTGCTCCGCCTGCTGCCCCAGCGGCTCTCCGGTCACCACCGGCCCCGCCAGCGGCACCGTGTCCGGCGCCGGACCGGGCGGGCCGGCCAGGGTCAACGTGCCCAGCGCCGCCCGGACGAAGGTGGGCGTGCCGTCCGGCTGGTAGCAGTAGATCCCCACGTCCAGCGGTGGGGTCAGCGAGGCGGCGGTGCTCTCCACCGCGTAGCAGCTCCCGGGCACCCCGGGCGGGGCCGTCGCCACCGAGACCGACAGTGCGCTACGCCGGTCGGTGAGCACCGCCAACCAGTCGGTGAACGGGTGCTGCACCCGGGGGTCCAGCGGGCGCGGCACCGCGTCGTCGCGTCCGCCGAGCCGCACACAGCTCGCCGGCCCGGGACGGCCGGCCGACGGCAGCCCGCACTGGAAGAGCCCGTCCGGGGTGGCGGCGAGCGCGACGTCGGCCGTACCGCCGAGTGCGCCTCCCGGCACGTCCACCCGCCAGCTGCCGTCGGCGGCGCTGACCACCGTGATGTCACGGGTCGGGCCGTCGGTGCCGGACAGGGTGTAGCGGGCGGTCAGGTGCCGGTCCCGGGCGGCGGCGGCCAACGCGGCCAGCTCGTCCCGGGCGGTGTCCGCCACGGCCGGCGCGGGATCGGAGGGGGCCGCGGTCGGCGGTGCGGCCGGGCCGTCGGCGGCGCAGCCGGCCGGCAACGCCAGCAACACGGGCAGCACCAGCAGCAGCGGAGCCGGCAGTGTCGGCCGGGACGGGGCCGGGACGACGATCGACCGGCGGGCCGTGCGGGGGTGGGCTTGCACCGGGTCATTCTGCGCCGGGCGGCCGTCGCGGGCAGCCCCGCGCCCACGGGTCGCCGGGTCGGCGTGTCGGCGCCGCCGCACGGGAAATGCCCGTCCGGATCGGCCGCCCGCGCCGGATGGTGGGATCACCTGACCCGCTCTCGCGTACCGCCCGATACCCTGGGGAGGTCTGACACGCGCCGCCGGACTTCAGCCGGCGGCGTCGGCACGCTCAGGGTCGTCGCTGGGAGGGAGTGCGCCGTCGTGGCACTCGTGGTGCAGAAGTACGGCGGGTCCTCCGTCGCCAACGCCGAGCGGATCAAGCGGGTCGCCGAGCGGATCGTCGCCGCCCGCAAGGCCGGTGACGACGTCGTGGTGGTGGTCTCCGCCATGGGCGACACCACCGACGAGCTGCTCGACCTGGCCAACCAGATCAGCCCGCTGCCGCCGGGGCGTGAGCTGGACATGCTGCTCACCGCCGGGGAGCGGATCTCGATGGCGCTGCTCGCCATGGCGATCCACAACCTGGGGTACGAGGCCCGCTCGTTCACCGGTTCGCAGGCCGGGGTGATCACCACCTCGGCGCACGGTCGGGCGCGGATCATCGACGTCACCCCCGGGCGGCTCAAGGGCGCGCTCGACGAGGGGGCGGTGGTGATCGTGGCCGGCTTCCAGGGCGTCTCGCAGGACACCAAGGACGTCACCACCCTGGGCCGGGGTGGTTCGGACACCACCGCCGTGGCGCTCGCCGCCGCGTTGTACGCCGACGTCTGCGAGATCTACACCGACGTGGACGGCGTATTCACCGCCGACCCGCGGATCGTGCCCAACGCCCGGCACATCCGGCACATCACCTACGAGGAGATGCTGGAGCTGGCCGCCTGCGGCGCCAAGGTGCTGCACCTGCGCAGCGTGGAGTACGCCCGCCGGGCGGGGTTGCCGATCCACGTCCGTTCGTCATACTCGACCAACACCGGCACCATGGTCACCGGATCGATGGAGGACCTTCCCGTGGAACAGGCACTGATCACCGGGGTCGCCCACGACCGCAGCGAGGCGAAGATCACGATCGTCGGGGTGCCCGACGAGCCGGGCGCGGCCGCCAGCATCTTCGACACCGTGGCCGGTGCCGAGATCAACATCGACATGATCGTGCAGAACGTCTCCACCGAGGGCACCGGGCGTACCGACATCTCGTTCACCCTGCCCAAGGCCGACGGCCCGACGGCGATGGCCGCGCTCAGCAAGATCCAGGAGCCGGTCAAGTTCAAGGGCCTGCTCTACGACGACCACGTCGGCAAGGTGTCGCTGATCGGCGCGGGCATGCGGTCGCACCCGGGCGTGGCGGCCGGGTTCTTCGCCGCCCTCGGCGCGGCCGGCGTCAACATCGAGATGATCTCCACCTCGGAGATCCGGGTCTCCGTGGTCTGCCGGGACACCGACCTCGACCGGGCGGTCCGGGCCATCCACGACCAGTTCGAGTTGGGCGGCGACTCCGAAGCCGTGGTGTACGCGGGAACAGGACGGTAGCCCCGGTGGCACCGCAGCCCACCCTGGCCGTGGTCGGGGCGACGGGGGCTGTCGGCACCGTGCTGTGTGACCTGCTCTCCGCCCGGCGCAACGTCTGGGGAGAGATCCGGCTGCTCGCCTCGGCCCGCTCGGTCGGGCGGAAGGTGCGCTGCCGGGGTGAGGAGTTGACCGTCGGCGCACTCACCCCGGAGGCGTTCGACGGGGTCGACGTGGCGGTCTTCGACGTGCCCGACGAGGTGTCGGCACGGTGGGCACCGATCGCGGTCGACCGGGGAGCGGTGGTCGTCGACAACTCCGCCGCGTTCCGGATGGACCCGGACGTCCCGCTGGTGGTGCCCGAGATCAACCCGGAACAGGTGGACCACCGCCCCCGGGGGATCATCGCCAACGCCAACTGCACCACGCTGACCATGATCGTGGCGATCGCCCCACTGCACCGCGAGTACGGCCTACGGGAGTTGGTGCTCGCGTCCTACCAGGCGGTGTCGGGGGCGGGCCAGGCCGGGGTGGACGCGCTGCACCGGCAACTCGGCAAGATCGCCGGGGACCGGGTGCTCGGCTGCCGGCCCGGTGACGTCCGGCAGGCGGTCGGCGACGACCTGGGGCCCTTCCCGGCGCCGCTGGCGTTGAACGTGGTGCCGTGGGCGGGATCGCTGGCCGACGACGGGTGGTCCTCCGAGGAGATGAAGGTCCGCAACGAGTCCCGCAAGATCCTCGGTCTGCCCGACCTGAAGGTCTCCGCCACCTGCGTACGGGTGCCGGTGGTGACCGGCCACTCGGTCGCGGTGCACGCGGTCTTCGCCACCGAGGTCGACGCCGAGGGGGCCCGGGAGGCGCTGCGCAACGCCCCCGGCGTGATCCTGGTCGACGACCCGGCCGCTGGTGAGTTCCCGATGCCCATCGACGCGGTCGGCACCGACCCCTCCTGGGTCGGCCGGATCCGCCGGGCCGTCGACGACCCGCGCGCCCTTGACTTCTTCGTCACCGGCGACAACCTCCGCAAGGGCGCCGCCCTCAACACCGCGCAGGTCGCCGAACTCGTGGTCAAACCCCGCTCCCGCCCCTGACCGACCGGTCGGTCAGCCGGTGGACAGGTGCACGCGGTCCCGGCCCCGGTGCTTGGCGGCATAGAGGGCCTGGTCGGCGCGGTGCAGGGTGCGGTCGGCCGCCTCGCCGGGGTGGGGGAGGGCCACACCGACGCTGATCGTACGGCCGGTGCGCCGGGCCGCCTCGGTGAGCCGCTCGGCGATCCGGACCGCCTCGTCCGGGTGCGCCACCTCGATCACCGCGACGAACTCGTCGCCGCCGGTGCGGTACAGCTCGTCGCCGTGCCGCAGCGCCGCCTCCAGGGCCCGGGCCAGCCCCACCAGCAACCGGTCCCCGGCCTGATGACCGTAGGTGTCGTTGACGGTCTTGAAACCGTCCACGTCGATGGCGAGCAGTGCGGTACGCCCGGGGGCGGCCGCCGCGATCCGCCGCCCGAACGTGCCGGTGTGCCGCAGCCCGGTGAGCGGGTCCAGGCTTGCCTGTTCCCGCAGCTGGGCCAGGGTGCGCAGCCGCTCCAGGGCGGCCCACGCCTGCCCGGCGAGCAGCTCCATCAGGTTGACCGTGGTCGGGTCGGGGCGCAGCAGCCGTTCGTCGGCGACCAGCAGCACCCCACCGTCGTCCGGCGGACCGACCGGCACCGACACCAGGGTGCGCACCCCGGCACGGGCCAGCGCGAGATGTTCCTCGGTGGGCGGGCACCCCGCCTCACCCAGCGTGTACGCCGCGCCGTACCGGTGGGCCCGCGCGACGAGCCGGTCGAGTTGCGCGGGCGGGGCGTCGGCGAGAGCGGCCCGGATCCGCGACTCCCACTCGGTGGGGACCGTCGTGGGTGCGCCGACCCGGGGGCCGTGCCGACCGGCGAGCACCAGCACGGCGGTGGAGAGGGTGGAGACCTCCCGGGCGGCGGTGAGCGCGGCGGCCATCAGATCCCAGTCGGTGGGGGCCGAGGTCATCGCGGTGGCGTGCCGGAGCAGTTTCTCGCTGCGGCTCTCGGCGGGCGGCCCGCCCAGCGCCGCGATCCGGGCCCCGAGGCGTTCAGCGAGGCGTTCGGCCGTCTCCCGCCACGGGGCCAGCTCGACCGGCCCGCTCCACTGGAGGTCGAGCACGCCGATCACCCGCCCCGCCGGGTCCCGCACCGGTACGCAGACCTCGGCCGTGACGTCGGGGCGTAACGGCAGGTAGTCGGGGTCGGTGGTGACGTCGTCGACGGTGGCGCCCCCGCCGGAGGCGTACACCCGGCCGACGATGCCCGACTTGGGTGCGACGGTGGAGAACACCTGCCAGGCGCCGGTCGCGGCGATGCAACGGAGCCGGTCGTGCGCCTGGAGCAGGACGGAGATCGTGGCGGGGACGTACCGGGCGAGCGCGGTCACCGTCCACCGGCACGCCTCGGCAGCGGTCGACGCCATCGGCAGGCGGACCGTGACGTCCCGGACGACTCGCTCGTGATCCACGTTTTTCCAGGTGAGAAGGCCCGACGGGTGCCGGGGGCTGCAATCAAGCGTACTCAGCGGGAAGGAGCCGGTCACACTAAGATCACTTCGTTCGTACACATGTTTCATCCACAGGGTGTGGACAGGGCCTGTGGGCGATAGCGTGGGAGGCCCGGAGGCGGCGGAAGGGGCCGGGTGGAGCTGCTCTGGTACGTCGCCTACGGGTCGAACCTGCACGCCGCCCGGCTCGGCTGGTACCTCGCCGGGGGCCGGCCGCCCGGCGGGCTGCGGTCGTACCCCGGCTGTCGGGACTGCCGACCACCGCGCCGGACGCGACCGGTGCTGATCCCGGGTGGCATCTACTTCGCCGGGGAGTCCCGGGCCTGGACCGGCGGGATGGCCTTCTACGACCCGGAGTTGCCCGGCGTCGCGGCGGCCCGGGGCTACCTGCTCACCCGGGCGCAGTTCGCCGACCTCGCGGCGCAGGAGATGTACCGCCCGCCTGGCGACGACCTGCCCGCCCTCGACGAGGCGGTCGCCGCCGGCCGGGCCACCCTCGGCCCGGGCCGGTACGAGACCCTGCTGCGGGTCGGCACCGCCGACGGGCTGCCGATGCTCACCTTCACCGCCCCGTGGCGGGCCGCCGACGTGGCATGGACCCCGCCCGCCCCCGTCTACCTGCGGATGATCGCCGACGGGCTGCGGGAGGCGCACGGCTGGTCGCCGGCCGAGACGATCGACTACCTGGCCGCCCGACCGGGGGTGGCCGGGCACTGGACCCGGCACCGACTGGTCGCCCTGATCCACCCGGCGGACGAGTGTGGATCGGTGGAAGGGACGCCCCCGTCGGACCATCGCGCCACCCATGATCGCCATTAGGACCCCACTGCCGGGACTGGCGGATCTGTTTGCCGGCGCGGCGCTTTTCGAGTTAACAGTTGTCGTCCGGCACCTATAGCCTCGGCGCACACTCTCCGTGGTCGACGTCCTCATGACGGCGTCACCGACGGGAGCAAGGGCAGCTACACGTACCCGCCGATCACCGGGGGCCTGGTGACGGTCCGTACGGGAGCACCCACGGTGACCGGCGCGCGGAGGGGCGATCGCCGGCCACCGTCCGACCGTCCCGGGTGAACGGCCGGCGACTCCTCGCACCGGGAGCCGCCGTCCCACCCCGGGGCGGTCGACCCGTTTCCACCCCGACCCGGTTCCGTCCCGCTCCCGCCGCGGACCCCCTTCCGCCGCCGACCCTGGGTCCGCCTCGTGATCCGGGATCCGGCTCCGACCCCGGGCCGTCTCGGATCGACAGGTGGCCGGCGGGCGGTGGGTGGTCCGGGCGGGTGCGGTGTCGGTCGGCTCTGCCATGCTGGCCCGGTGACGGTGACCTGGCGACACCTGCCCGCCCCGGCCCGCGAGATCGCGGTGGCCGCCACCGAGGCGGTGGACGCCGCCCAGGCCCGCGACGGCGCGGCGTACGACCGGGCGGTGGTCCGGCTCGCCGGTGCCGACCGTGCCGGGCTGGTCGTCGGTGGGGTGGTCCGGCTCCTGCTGGAGCAGGCCCACCCCGACGGGCTCGACAGCGACGACGTGCGGCAGGTGCTGGAACGCTGCGTCCGGTCCGCCGCCACCTGGCGACCCGACGTCGACCCGCAGGTGGTGCTGGTCCTGCTGGCCGGGGCGCTCGGCGTCTACGACCCGGGCGACGACGACACCCCGCCCGACCCGGCCGCCGTCGCCGCCCACGCGCCGCTGCTGGTGGTCGACCTGCTCACGGTGACCGGGGCCCCGTTCGCCGGGTGCCTGGAGGCGGCGTTCGCCGAGGTCGCCCGCACCGAACGTCACGACGACTGAGCCTGCCGGCGGGCACGACGCCGCCCGCCCGCCCGCCGGGCAGGGTGGGCAGCTCAGGGCTGCGTCCGCCAGCAGCAGGGCCACCACCGCCACCAGCAGACCCGGCAGCTCGCGGTTCCAGGTGACGAGCAGCAACACCGCGAGGACGGGTACCACGATCGTCCAGTCGGACATCCGGGCGCGGCGCAGCGCAGCCCTGCCGTACACCCTGCCAGGAAGACCGGGTCGTCGTGTCGCGCCGGGCGGCGGACGCCCCCGCGCCCGGGGTGGTCACCGCGCCGGCTCGACCACCGCAGCCTCGCCCGGGACGCCCCGGTCGACCTCGACCGGCGGGTCACCCGGCCGCCGCCACGACCGGTAGTGCCGGAAGGCCATCGGCAAACCCCGGGCGGCGTACGGGTCGGCGGCATCCATCACCTGTAGGTGCAGGTGCGGCTGGGTGGAGTTCCCCGAGTTGCCGCAGTCGCCCAACTCCTGCCCGACGTCGACCGGGTCACCCACCGCCACCCGGACCGACCCGGCGCGCAGGTGGGCGAGCAGGACGTACCCCCGGCCGCCGGCCAGCTCGACGATCACGTGGTTGCCGGCGACGGCGCCCGCGCCCCGGCGGACCCGGGCCGCCTGGGTCAGCGCGTAGCCCAGCAGCGTCGTCGGCGACCGGCGGGCCTCGTGGTCGACCTCCCCGTCGTGCACCGCCAGCACCCGCCCGGCGGCGGGGGCGAGGATCGGCCGCCCGAAGGCCAGGAACCGCTGCGGCGGCTCGGTCGCCAGCAGCGTCCGCCAGTCCCGGACGGTCGCCGTCCGTCGTCCCCGCACCGCCACGAAATCGATCGCGTACGTGGTGGCGAAGAGGTCGGTGCCGTGGCTGGGCACCCGCCGGGCGGGGCTGTTGCGGACCAGCCAGGTGCCCCGGAACGGCAGGGCGAGCACGACCGGATCGGGGATCGACATCGGGCTCCTTCCCGGTCTCCCGGCCACCGACTCTAGGACCGTCGCGCTCGCCTCCTACTCCCCGCCCCACGCGGGCGCGTCGTGGTCGACCCGGAGGGACGGTCTTCGGGTGAGGGCTCCATGCCCCCCAGGCATATTCATGCCTGACAGTCATACTGGTTCGTGGGTGATCGGTGCCCCGCCCCGGTCGAGCCGTCTCACCACGGCACCTTCCCGCCGTCGTCGAAGAACCCGCCGCTGGGGCACTCCCGCCCCAACGTGGCCAGCCGCACCACCACCGCCGCGCCCTCGGCCGGCGTCCGGGACAGCTGGAAGGGCAAACCCTTGGCGAAATCCGTGTCACACGCGCCCGGCGCGATCGCGTTCACCAGGATCCCGTCCCCGGCCAGCGCCTTCGCATACTGCACGGTCAGCATGTTCAGCGCCGCCTTGGACACCGGATAACCCAGCGACGCCGGCATCCGGCTCAAATAATGGGTCGCGTCGGTCATCCACGCCATCGACGACGTGCCACTGGACACGTTCACGATCCGTGCCCCGGCCGAGCGGCGCAGCAGCGGCAGCATCGCCTCGGTCACCGTCACCACCCCGAACAGGTTCGTCTCGAACACCTCCCGGATGCCGTCCAGCCGGGCCGCCCCCGGTGCCTGCGCCGCCAGGTCACCGCCGATCCCCGCGTTGTTGACCAGGATGTCCAGCCGGCCGAACCGGGCCCCGATCTCCTCGGCGGCAGCGGCGACCCCGGCCGGATCGGTCACGTCCAGCCGGATCGCCGACGCGCCCTCGATCCTCGCCGCCGCCTCAGCTCCCCGCTCCGGGTCCCGGGCACCGACCAGCACCGTGATCCCCAACTCGGCGAGGCCTTCCGCGACGGCCCGCCCGATCCCCTTGTTCGCCCCGGTCACCAGCGCGATGCGTGCTCCACTCATGCCCCGAGCCCATCACCGGCAGCGCCTGCGGACCAGGACCGAACCGGTCCGTGGCGATACCTTGGCGGTATGGATGACGTCGAGACGCGCGAACTGCGTTACTTCGTCGCGGTCGCCGAGGAACTCCACTTCGGCCGCGCCGCACAGCGCCTCGGCATCGCCCAGCCACCCCTGTCCCGAGCGATCCGCCTGCTCGAACGCCGGATGGGCGTCACGCTGCTGGAACGCACCAGCCGCGCGGTCCACCTCACCCCGCCCGGCGAGGTGCTGCTCACCGAGGCCCGCGGCGCGCTCGACGCGGTCGAGACGGCGATCCGGCGTACCCGAAAAGCCGCCCGAACCACCCCGCACCTCACCCTGGCCCTCAAGCCCGGCGGCGACGCCGGACTGCTGCGCACCATCCTCGACCGCTACGCGGCATCTCCCGGCGCCGTTCCGGTCGACCTCGCCTTCCGGGTCGGCGAACGCGCCGCCATGGTCCGCGACGGCCGCGCCGACCTCGCCCTGCTGCACCGGCCGCAGAACGACCTGACCGGCCTGGACAGCGACGACCTGCACACAGAGGGCCAAGTCGTGCTGCTGCCCGAGGGCCACCGGCTCGCCGAACGCGCCACCGTGACGATGGCCGACCTGCACGGCGAGCCGATGCCCCGCTGGCCCGAAGCCCGACCCGGCGTCACCGGCCACCCGGTCGCCGACAGCAACCAGCTGCTGCACCTGATCCAGCTCGGCCGCCTGATCGCGGTCGTCCCGGAATCGGTAGGCGAGTACCTGCCCCCGGGCCTGATCAGCCGCCCCGTCCTGGACGCCGACCCGGCCACCCTGGTCCTCGCCTGGTCGCAGACCAGCACGTCGCGCGAGGTCGCCGCCTTCGTCCGCGCGGCGGTTGCCGGCTGACACCGGCTCGCCGCCGCAGCAACACACGCGCAGCCCTTGCCTGCCGACCGCGTCCAGCACCACGTCGACCCCGCGCAGCCGCCCGGACCCGCTTGTACGTCACTGCTGTACAGAAGCACCAGAGGGCACATCCACCGATTGGATGTGCCCTCTTACCTCTGTCGGGGTGGCCGGAACCGACGACCTCTTCGTCCCGAACTGGCGGCGAGCCGGTCGGATCGGGTGTCATCCGAGGTCATCCGGCCTGCTGGGGTTGCGCTGGGTCGGGTTCGGTGGGTGGGGCTGCTGTACTTCGTTGCTGTACTGCTCGTCGACGAGGAACTGTCGGAAGTGGGTTCGCATCTCCAGCCAGTGTTGGTGTTCGTCGCAGGGGTGGAGTCGGCCGCAGCGGCACAGGTTCAGGGTCGACTCGGCGTGTTTGGTCAGCAGGATGTCCGCGTAGGCCACCTGGGCTTTGGCGTACTCCTGGAAGGCTGCCGAGGTGTAGAGGGCTCCCATCGGTCACCGCCCCGCCCTGGGGGTGTGGCGGCGGTGCCAGAGGGCTTCGGCGACGGCGTCCATGGGGTCGATCTCGCCGGTGGCCAGGCGTTCACGGGTGACGGTGAGCCAGGGTGGTGAGGTCGGGGTGGATTCGCCGCAGGCTGTGCGCATCCCCTCCTGGGCGAGTCTGGCCGGTTGGCAGGGTTCGCGTTGGTTCGGGTGCCAGGTGCCGGTGGCCATGCAGAAGCTGGTGCTGTCGGGTCGGTGGGTTTCCCAGAGGGCGCGGGCCAGTCGCCACAGTAGGCGGTGCCGGCAGTCTGCGGGTGGTTCCACGGGCGGGTTGTCGATATCGAAGGACATGCGCCGACCATCGCGTCCGGCGCTGGGCGGTTCCATGGCCAGCGGTCATGTCACGGTGACATGGGGCGGCTCGACCGGCGTGAATGGTCGCCCTAGGCTTTCGCTCTGCACACCTTGAGTAGTCGGAACGCGACGCTGGGAGCTGCCGTGCTGCTCGATCCGCTGCGAATACCGGAGGATGCGTGGTCGCACGGCGAGGTGCTGGCCGTCCTGGCCGCCCGCGACATCGGCGGGCTGTTCCGCTGGATCACGAGTCTCACCGGGGCGAGTCAGAGCCGGATCGGGGCCGCTGTCGGGCTGGAACAGGGCTACGTCAGCCGGATCATGGCCGGACGCAAGGTCACCTCCATTGACGTCCTGGAACGGATCGCCGACGGATGCCGGATGCCCGACCAGGCGCGGACCACGATGGGCCTGGCACCCCGACAGGCCGCACCACCGGCCGCCGCCCCCAGTCGGCGCGTTCCTGACGGGCCGCCTTTGCAGCGGACCTGGCGCGACGACGTAAGCAGTGCCGCAGAGCTTTGGCGAGGTGACGTGAACCGTCGAGACGTACTCCGGCAGGTGGCCTTCAGCTCCGCCGGCTACACCCTGCCGGCGTTGCGCTGGTTCACCGCCCCCGACCCGGCCCCGGTCACCCAACCCGGACGCAGCGCGGTCGGTCAACCCGAGATTGACACCATCCGGGCGATGACGGCGACCTACCGGCAGTTGGACAACCAGTACGGCGGCGGGCACGCCCGCGACACCGTCGCCCGATACCTCCACCAGGAGGTGACCCCGCTGCTCACCGACGGCCGGTACGACCACGCCACCGGTCAACGGCTGCTCAGTGCCGCCGCCGAACTGGCCCAACTCGCCGGGTGGCAGGCGTACGACACGGCTGAGCACGGCATCGCCCAGCGGTACCTGACCCTCGCCCTGGACTTCGCCCATGCCGCCGGAGACGACGGCCTCGGCGCGGAGATCCTCGCCGCGATGAGCCACCAGGCCACCTACCTCGGCCACACCGCCACCGGCCTCGATCTCGCCCGTGCCGCCGGTCAAACCGCTCGCCGCGCTGGGGTCCCCGTCCTGACCGCCGAAGCCCACGTCATGGAAGCCCACGCCCTGGCCAAGGCCAACGACGAACGGGCCTGCGCTGCCGCCCTGCATCAGGCGGAACAGGCCCTTGACCGGGCCGACCGCAGTAGCGACCCGCAATGGCTCAGCTACTTCGACGAGGCGTACCTATCGGCCAAGTTCGGCCACTGCTTCCACGCCCTCGGCCGCAACACCCACGCCGAACGCTTCGCCGCCCGATCCCTACGGATGGACAACCGGTACGTTCGCGGCAGAGCGTTCAACCTCGCCCTGCTCGCCAGCGTCCACGCCCAGCAGGGTGAACCCGACCGGGCCTGTGTCATCGGCGCGGAAGCCCTCACTCTGACTAACCAGCTCCGTTCGGCCAGGGCCGTTCGCTATGTCCGCGACCTGCAAGCGCAGCTCGCCCCACACCGGCGGCTACCGGCCGTCCGGCACTTCACCGGCCGCGTTGACGCCACCCTCGGCCCTCGACGCTGACCGTCACAGCTCTCCCCGGGCCCTGCGCGCCACCAGCTCCAGCACCGCGATAACCGTGCCGGCACCGACGATCTCACCCCGGGACACCAGCTCGTACGCCTCTTCGAGCGGAATCCAGGCGACCTGCTCGGCCTCGTTCACGTCCACGGGCGTGCCGATGTGCTCGGCGTGCCGGGCGAGGAAGAGCAGGTTCTCGGCGTCGGCGGTGCCGACCCACGGTTGGAAGGACAGCAACGGCTCCACCGCCTGGGGTCGCCAGCCGGTTTCTTCCTCGACCTCCCGCACGGCGCACTGCGCCGGCTGCTCCTGGTCGTCGACGTAGCCACCGGGCAACTCCCACACCCACCGGTCGAACACGAACCGGTGCCGCCGCATCAGCAACAGGCGCTCCCGGTCGTCGAGTACGGCGACCATGGCTGACCGGGGAGCACGGATCACGTACTGCTCGAACCGAACCCCGTCGGGCAGCTCCACCTCGGCGATGCTCAGGCGCGCTCGGCGGGTGTCGTCCACGACCCGCTCGCCGTGGATGGTCCACCGGGTCAACTCCGTCGCCTCCTCCTCAACCATCCCGCCAGTATCCGCGCCGAACCCTCACCACGCGCCGCAGGCAACGGCTCTTGGGCGCACTGCTCGGGCCGCCGCCCAGCCGACGAGCACCCCACATCGGCCCCCGGGGGAGCCGGACACTCCTTGTCGGCTCGTGCCAATCGTTGCCGACCGCTGCGCGAGCAGCTGACGCTAGGCGTCCTCTGCTGCCTCGTGCCCACCTGGATCAAAGGCTTACTGCTTCATTGCTGCCTCCGGCTCTTGCCTGAACTTACTCTTCCTTGACGTTCTCGGCCGACGTGGAACGCGGCCGATTCCCCGATTTCAAACCGCCAGGGTCGGTCGAGTATCAGCTCGAACTCAGGCTGGTCATTGAACCGCTCATCCTCGCAGCCCCAGCCGGCGCCGACGCGCCTGACCTGCGCGCCGTTGCGGCGTAGCTGCAACACGCGTGCCTGCCGATTAAGCACGCGGTGGTTTCGGGACCGCAGAACACCACAACCGCATCGCGAACTTGCGCCGTCCACGGGTAGATCGTCATCCACGGGCGGCACTGGTAGGTCGCGCCGTAGACAGGATGACGAGTCACGGCAAGCACCTCAGCGCCATTGTCGATTCCTGCCCATCTGGAGGCCGGTAGGTCCGGGGAAGCTGCGGCGAAGGGATCGTCCATCCGACCAGTCTCCCGGCAGCGCCCGGGCTTGCGCCACCGCCGCTACGGCAGTTCAACGGGCCTCACTCAGTCACGGTGGGGTTTGAACCCTGAGCCCCTCCCGCCGTCCTTGGACTCATTGAGCTTGACACTCTTGAACCGCGATCAGACGAGCCGGCGGACGTGTACAAGGAATGAAGAGGTTCCGGGGTAAGTAAAGGTTTTTCCTTACCCCGGCGCAAGACTATCTAGCCAAGCTTATCAGTGTGAACCCAGTAGGTATTCCGGAGGCGGGTGAAATCGAAGTCCCTGCCCTGCGGGGTACGACGAACAGTTAGCAGGGAATGGGCTTCGAGTTCGGCGCGCGCCCTGGTCCAGCTGTCTTCAGAGAAACCGTACCTCTCCTTCTGATGACTGGTCAGCCATGGCGGATTCGCCTCCACTCTGTTGCTTCGCATGTCTCGAAATACGAGCAAGAAAGCTACCGCGATCGCAGGTAGCCGATAGACCCACTCGTTTTCCCAAAAGCCAATCGGCATGTTGATCCACCACCGCCCCCGCCACCCGTACGGTTTACCGTTTCCTGAAGGGCTGCGGAGTGTGACGTGCGGTGGCACCCCAGGCCGGCGATCCAGCTTGATCAGGGCCGCCTCTTCGAGCCAACTGTGGGCATCGGCAACGCGGCGAGCGCCGTTACCCACCGGGTCGGGCAAGGCAAGCATCTCAGCCCACCGGCGGGCGGGCACGTTCTTGATGTCATGGGGTGCCCCCACGGCCAGCATCGTCATTGTCAGGTAGAGCTTCAACCTGACCTCTCCGCCGCGGCCGCCTTGCAGCATCTGGGCCAGGGGTGGAACCGAACTCAGGCTGTCGTCACGCAGGAACTCAGGCGGGAATTGGACCTGCCGCCTCTGCGATCTCTCGATCGCCCTCTTGAGTAGCCGGCGGCCTTCGGGGGTAGGCGCATTCGTCGACGGTGTGGACACTGCCATGCCTTCGTGAAGGAGAGACCAGTGGTAGCAGGGGTGCAGGGTGTGCTGGGGGTACTAGCTATTCCTACCTTATAACTTCCTGGCGCAAAGGTCGGGTACCCCTGGCACCACCTCTGAGTATCCCCGCTTCATTTGGGGTGCAGTACCGGGTGCAACTCCGGTTGTTCCCCCGCAGCTAGGGCCAATTGACCCTGCTTGACCTGCAGTTATGCCTTGCGGATCATCGAACTTAAGCATGAAGGCGGGTGAGCCGCGTGCGAGCGCCCGGGGCCTCCAGAACAGAAGAGGGGGTGGATGGTCTGCCCGGACCATCCACCCCAGCGCCCCAAGTAGTGCCTGGTGAGAGACCTAGAAGGGGAACAACCGCATGGTAAGGCAGAGCGATGATCAGCAGAAACACGTCGTGCAACGCTCCCGGCGACGACAGCTGCGTGATGAGCTGAAGAGCGTCATCAAGGCCGTAACATTTGTCGCCCGCGTGGTCGTGGCGATCGCGGCTCTTGCAAGGTGGCTAGACCACTAGCGCTGGTTGACGCCATCCCGTCTGCCCTCGACCCGCCCTCCTGGGGAGCGGGCCGCCGCCCGGCCCGCCACGTCAAGACGGCCTTGACGGCTCGTACGGACGCTGGCGGGTCGGGCGGTGGTCTGCTCGGCTCGCCCGGGTCGATGGCAGGCGGGATGATCTACCGCAACCACCCACGGACCGCAAGCCGCCGACGGCCCCCGGCCATCCTGGAGCCGGAGCGCCCCCGCCGGAGGCGCAGTAACCGCAACCCCGCACCCGTCCCGGCACCCGCCGACGGAACCGGCGTCCGCTCCCCTACACCACGCGGTGCTCGCCGCGCGGCAGGCCGGCTGCCGGCCTACCACCCACCGGGAAGCGACCTGTCGTCATCCGGCGGTCCACCGGGCTACCCGCCCTCCGCGCCAGCCGCCGGGCGTGTTGCGTGGCCGGAGTCGGAGCGCCAGCGGAGCGACGGACGCGCGCCCAGGCGGCGGCGCGTGCGGCCCGCTCAGGGCCGCCTTGATAGACGTACAGAAAGTCCTCCCACACCGGCCGGCAGCCGGCTGTCCGGTCCCAGGACCTCCGTGACAGATCGGTATCAGGACCTGGGTGACACTCCGCGAGAGCGCCGAAGCGATCGGCGTGCGATCCAATCACGTCAAGTCGTCTCGGGTCGCCGATCGGCGTCTGCGCTCCTCCCAACGGGCTTGTCGTCTGGCATAGGCACGCCGCGCATCTGCCAGGCTGACCGGCCGTTCGGCGTAGGCACGCCGGGCATCCGTCAGACTCAGCGAACCGTTGGGGCCGCCGTGCTGCTCTCGGCGCTCAACCACGCCGCCACCGAGGAGTTGGTCACCCGCAACGCCGCCGCCCTGGTCAAGCTCCCACCGGTCCGTCGCCGTCGGGGCCGGGCGTGGACCAGCGACGAGGCGCGTCGGTTCCTGGAGTCCGCGCGGGCCGACCGCGATCCGCTGTACGCCGCGTACGTGCTGATCCTGGTGCTCGGCCTGCGCAAGGGTGAGGTGCTCGGCCTCACCGGGGACGCCGTCGACCTGGCGGTGGGCGAGCTGTCGATCGGCTGGCAGTTGCAGCGGGTCGGCGGCCAACTGCTGCACCGGGAGACCAAGACGCAGACCTCGGACGCCACCCTCCCGCTGCCGGACATCTGCGCGGCGGCACTCGACCTCCGCCAGCAGGCGAGGAAGGCCGACCGCGACGAGGCGGGGATCGCCTGGCAGGGCTCGCCGCTGCTGTTCACCACCCGCTACGGAACGCCCGTCGAGCCGCGCAACGTCAACCGCTCCTGGGACGCCCGCTGCGCCCGCGCCGGAGTTCGGAAGATCACCGTGCATGATGCCCGGCGTACCTGTGCGACCCTGCTCGTCGACCTGGACGTGCACCCGCGCGTCATCATGCAGGTGCTCCGGCACGCCGAGGTGTCGGTGACGATGGAGATCTATTCGCAGGCGTCCTCGGACGCCACCCGCGACGCCCTCAAACGCCTCGGCGAGAGTCTGCGGTGACCGCTGCTGTACTTCGCTGCTGTACAGAAGCACTAGAGGGCACATCCATGGATCGGATGTGCCCTCTTACCTCTGTCGGGGTGGCCGGATTCGAACCGACGACCTCTTCGTCCCGAACGAAGCGCGCTACCAAGCTGCGCCACACCCCGAGGCGTGCGGTGAAATAGTAGCCCACCCGCTCCGCCGAGCAAACTCGGTACCCCCCGGCCCCGGTCGCTCGGTGGCCAGGGGGACCCGATGATCCTCCGCTGCCCGGCTCCACCCCGCCGTCGACCGGCTCGCCGTCTGCCGCCTCCATGATCAGATTGCGTTTTTGCGCAAGTTTGACGGCGTGTCGTCTCCATTTTCGCAATCTGATCATGGAACGGGGGATGGGGCGAGGCCAGCGGGGTGGGCAGCAGAGCGGGGCAGCAGCGGAGCGTGGGCAGCAGAGCGGTGTGCGGGTGGATCAGCGGGGGGTGAGGGTGAGGATGCTGGCCTCGGGCGGGCAGGCGAAGCGGACCGGGGCGGTGGGGTGGGTGCCGAGGCCCGCCGACACGTGCAGCCAGGAGTCGGAGCCGGGCCAGCGGTGCAGGCCCTTCGCCATCGCCCTGGGCAGGCCGCAGTTGGTGACCAGCGCGCCGTAGCCGGGTACGCAGACCTGACCGCCGTGGGTGTGCCCGGCCAGCAGCAGCCCGAAGCCGTCGGCGGCCATCTGGTCGAGTAGGGCCGGTTCCGGGGCGTGGGCGAGCGCGATGGACAGGTCGGCGGCGGGGGTGACCGGGCCGGCGACGGCCGGGTAGTCGTCCTGCCCGATGTGCGGGTCGTCCACGCCGACCAGCTCGACGAGGCGGCCACCGGCCTTGACCGAGGTACGCGCGTTGTTGAGGTCCGCCCAGCCGGCCCCGGTGAGGACGTCCCGCAGTTCCTGGTACGGCAGGGCGGCACCCTCGGTGTACTCCCGGTTGGGCAGGAAGTAGGTGAACGGGTTCTTCCAGACCGGCCCGGTGTAGTCGTTGGAGCCGAAGACGAACGCGCCGGGGTAGTCGAGCAGTGGTTGCAGGGCGCGCAGCACCCCGGGTACCGCGTCGGGGTGGGCCATGTTGTCCCCGGTGACCACCACCAGGTCCGGGTCGAGGGCGGCCAGCGACGCCACCCACTGCTGCTTGCGTCGCTGGTCGGGCATCATGTGCAGGTCCGACAGGTGCAGCACGCGCAGTGGCTCGGCGTCGGCCGGGAGCACCGGCACGTCGTACCGGCGCAGGGTGAACATGTTGCGTTCGACGAGGGACGCGTACGCCAGGGTGGCCGCCCCGGCGGCGACGGTCCCGGCGGCGAGGCCGAATAGTGTGCGCTTTCGCATGCCGACCAGGGTAGTTTGACCGTCCATGAGCACGCTGAAGGACCGCCTGACCGCAGACATGCGCGCCGCCCTCAAGGCGCGCGACGAGCTGACCACCTCCACGTTGCGGATGGCGCTGGCCGCCGTCGGCAACGCCGAGGTCGCCGGCAAGGCCAAGCGCGAGCTCTCCGACGACGAGGTGCTCGCGGTGCTGACCAAGGAGGCGAAGAAGCGCCGGGAGGCGGCTGCCGCGTTCGCCGACGCCGGCCGCGCCGAGCAGGCCGACAAGGAGACCGCCGAGGGCGCGGTGCTGGACCGCTACCTGCCCAAGCAGCTCGCCGAGCAGGAGTTGGCGGAGCTGGTCGCGGGGGCGCTGGCCGCGGGCGGCTTCACCGAGAAGTCCCAGATGGGCCCGGCGATGAAGGCGGCGCAGGCCGCGGTGGCCGGCCGGGCCGAGGGTGGTCGCGTCGCCGCCGAGGTACGCCGACAGCTCGGCCTCTGACCCATATCAACTCTGGTCGTTTCCCCGGTCACCGGTTTGTCAATTCAATTTTGATTACCGAGAGTGCCTGCAATTGGCTGTTGCGGTGACGGCTGATTCGTGGAAGGCTCGTTTGGCCGGCTTGACATGCAACGGGGGCGTGTTCGACACCGGTTTGAGGACATGACCCTCGTTGCCTCGACCACTTGAGGTGACTATGAAGCCGTTGGCTGTTGCTTCCCTATTCATTTCGACGTGTATGGGTGCCGTTGTCGTCGTGCCGTCGGCGGCGTCCGCTGACATCTCCATCCAGGCCACGTGTTCCCGCACGGTCAACGTGGCTAGCAGTGCCTACAGCACGGTCGATCCCATCGCCATGCCGTCGACCGGCAGCACCGCGTCGAGCACGAGCTGTGGAATGGCGCAGGGCGCCAACAGCAGCGCTGTCGGTGCCCTGCAACGGGCGTTGAAATACTGCTATGGCGCCGGCATCACCGTGGACAACGATTTCGGCCCGGCGACCAAGTCCGCCCTTGTCTCCGCTCAGAAGCGGGAGGGCATCACCGCAGACGGCGTCTATGGACCGCAGACCCGGCTGAGCCTGACGTGGCGCTCGGTGGGCAACCGGTGCGACAAGGCCGCCGATCCCATCTACACCTGATCGGGCTCCGAGAGCCTCGACGCCAGTGGGCGGGCACCCGACCGGGTGCCCGCCCACTGGCGTCGACAGAGGCGTCAGTTGTTGCCGGGTGGACGGCCCGGTGTGTTGCCGGTGTTACCCGGCGTGTTACCGGCCTGGTTGGGGGTGCTGCCGCCGCCGCTGCTCACCTCGATGGTGACCACGCCGCCCTTGATGGTGCGGCCGTCGGGGCTGGTGCCGGCGACGGAGCCGGCCGGGCAGTCCGAGGCGATCTTGTTGTCGGAGACGACGACGGAGAAGCCGGCGTCCTTGAGCCTGCTCCGGGCGCTGTCCACCGACTGGCACTTCACGTTCGGGATGGACCGCTGGTCACCATTGATGATCTTGCCGTTGGGTGGGGTGAACTCGATGCCGGGCTTGCCCTTCATGGCGTCGCGCAGCGTCTGGTAGACCGCCGGGTTGATGCCGGTCGGCGTCTCGTCGTGCCCCATCTTCTGGTTGGTCTGCGGCCAGTCCGGGTCGGCCATGATGCCGGCTACCGCGAACTGCTTGGTCATCGCCACCAGGGCCGAGGTCTTGTCACCGTCGGTGGTGCCGGACTTGCCGGCCACCGGCTTGCCGACGATGCCCCGGACGTTGCGGGCGGTCGCCCCGACACACTTGGAGACCGACGACCGGTCACCGACCGGGCAGCGGGCCGCGTCCACGGCGGCCCGGGCCACCTCGGTGCTGATCCGTTGCTCGCAGCGCGGGTTGGCGACGTCGAGCTTGTTGCCCTCCGGGTCCTTGATCTGCTGCACCGGGATCGGCTCGCAGAACTTCCCGTCGGCCGCCAGGGTGGCGTAGGCGTTGGCCAGCTCCAGCGGGGTGGTCGAGGAGACACCCAGGGTGAAGGCGCCCCACTGGTTGGCGCCGCCCTCCTTGGTGGCCCGGCGGGCGTCGTCGCTGCTGCGGAAGGTGATGCCGAGCTTCTGCGCCGCCTTGATCACGTTCTCCGCGCCGACCTGCTGCTCCAGCGGGACGAAGTAGGTGTTGACCGAGCTGCCGAACGCCGTCCACATGTTGTGCACGCCGGCCATGCTCGCCGAGGCGTTCTTGGGGCAGTAGAAGTGCGTCCCCGAGCAGGCGGCCGGGGAGTTCTGCTGGACGATGTACTCCGACTTGAACACCGGCGGCGAGTTGATCTGGTAGGCGAGCGGGATGCCCTTCTCCAGCGCGGCCACGAGGGTGAACATCTTGAACGTCGAGCCGGCCTGGTAGCCGGTGATGCCCTGGCCGCCGCTGAGCAGCGGGTTCACCGTGTTGGGGTAGTTGCCCCGGATCTTCTTCTTGGCCTTCTTGGGGTCGCTGGAGTACTTGTTCTGCGGCTTCTTCGGGTCATCGATCTTGAAGTTCCGGTTCACCGACAGTGCGCGTACCCGGCCGGTGCCCGGCTCGATCGCGGCGACCATCCGGGCGGCCTTGCTGTTCACCCCGAGGTTCTTGCGGACGGCCCGGTCGGCACCGTTCTGCGCCTGCACGTCGAGCGTGGTGGTGATGGTGTAGCCACCGCTCTTGAGCCGCCGCTCCCGGTCGTACGTGGTGGAGCCGAAGGTCTCCTGCCCGAGCCACCAGCGGTAGAAGTAGTCGCAGAAGAAGCCCCAGTCCTTCTGGTTGGTGGCGACGCAGCCGTTCGGGGTGCGCTTGTCCTTCACCGCCAGCTTGACCGCCTTGGCGGCGTCCGCCTCCTGCTGGGTGATGGCCTTCGTCTTGACCATGTTGTCGATGACGTAGTTACGCCGGTCGAGCGCGAGCGGGTAGCCGCTGCGGGTGGTCGGGTCGTTGGTGGTGGGCGCCTTGACCATGCCGGCCAGCAGCGCCGCCTCCTCGATCTTGAGGTTCTTGGGCGACTTGCCGAAGTACACCTGGCTGGCGGCGAACACGCCGTACGCGCCGTTGCCGAAGGAGGCGAGGTTCAGGTAGCGGGTGAGGATCTCGTCCTTCGAGAACTCCTTGTCGACCTGGAGGGCCAGCCGCATCTCGCGGAGCTTGCGGGCGCTGGTGTCCTCGGTCGCGGCGACCACGTCGGCCGGGTGGGTGGCCGAGTAGGCGATGGCCAGCCGGACGTACTGCATGGTCAGGGTGGAGGCGCCCTGCTGGGAGTTGGTGCCGGACTGGTTGTTGACGAACGCCCGGGCCACGCCGTTGATGTCCACGCCGTTGTGCTTGTAGAAGTCGTGGTCCTCGGCGGCGATGATCGCCTTCTGCATGTACGGGGAGATGTCCGCGAGCTTGACGTCGCGCCGGTTCTCGTCGTACATGGTCGCCAGGGGGGTCTTGCCGTCGCTGGCGAGCAGGTAACTGATCTGTGGCGCGCGGGCCACCGTCAGCTCCTTGGGCAACGCCCCGAAGGTCTCGGCTCCGGCCTTGGCCGCCAGGCCGGACATCGCCACCGCGGGGAAGGCCGCCGCCGCCACCACCACACCGGCCAGCAGGCCGCAGATCAGTAGCGATGCGGCGTTGGTGAAGACATTGTGGTCACGTTTCCGCATCCAGGTCACCTCGACAGGGTACGCGAGTAGGGAACGAGGGGCGCCGGGGCGTTCTTTCCCCATTTCCTGCGCGCGCCGACCTCGTTGTGCTAAACGCACGACCCCCGGTGTGGGGTTGCGTGTGACCCGCGCCGAGTCTCCACCGATCGGTGGAGCCCGCGCAGCGTTTTCACGTACTCCGGCGGGGTAAGCGGCGATCGAAGGCCCGGTAAGCCGGGACTGTCCGTAATGCTGGATTTCGCCGACAACGTTGCGTAATCATGCGACTACAGAGCATGATGGTGGCGGCGACCCGAGCCACACGTCGTCCGTGCCCCCTGGGGGAAGGAACGGGCCGGACGACCGGGGGAACGACGGCTGGTCGCACGAGGTCGGTAGGTACTGCAAGGGGGGACGTGTACAGATGGGGATGATCACTGACTGGCCGTCGCTGGCGGCGTGTCAGAACGGGGACCCGGACGCGTTGTTCGTACAGGGCGCCGAGCAGAACGTGGCCAAGCGGATCTGCCGCAGCTGCCCGGTGCGCTACGAGTGCCTGGCCGACGCGCTCGACAACCGCATCGAGTTCGGCGTGTGGGGTGGCATGACCGAGCGGGAACGCCGTGCCCTGCTGCGCCGGCACCCGCAGGTGGCGAGCTGGCGCAAGATGTTCGAGGCGGCGATGAAGAAGAACGCCAAGGACCGCACCGGCAAGGACAAGATCCTGGTCACCGCCGCCGGCTGACGCCGGTCAGGGACGGCTGATCGCCGCCCCGATCGTCCGGAGCCCGTCGACGTCGTGCACGTCGGCGGGCTGCGCCGTGACCGACACCGTCGGCACCGCCGGGAACGCCTCGGTGAACCGCCGGGCGACCTGCTCCTCGCGGACCGCCTGCTGCGCCAGCGCGGCGTGCGCGCGCAGCACGTCGACCGTGGCGTCGTGCCCACCCAGGTCGGCCAGCCGGTCGGCCGCCGCCCGGCTCTGCACCGCGCCCAGGGCCACCGCCGGCCGGTGCACCCGGTTGAGCACCAGCCCGGCCAGCGGCATCCGCTCCTCACCCAACCGCCCGGCGAAGTAGGCCGCCTCCCGGACCGCGTCCGGCTCCGGTGTCGCCACCAGCAGGAACGCCGTCTCCCCTGCCTGCAGGATCCGGTAGGTCTGCTCGGCCCGCTGCCGGAACCCGCCGAACATCGAGTCGAGGGCGGCGACGAAGCCGGAGAGATCGGTCAACAGTTGCGCCCCGAGCACCTTCTGCACGACCCGGGAGAACATCCCGAAGCTCGCGGTGACGAAGCTGAACATGCTCCGGCCCCCGCTGCGCGCCGGGGCGAGCAGCAACCGCAGCATCCGGCCGTCCAGGAAGCGGGACAGCCGGGCCGGGGCGTCGAGGAAGTCCAGCGCGGAGCGGGACGGCGGGGTGTCCACCACGATCAGGTCCCACTCGCCCCGGGCGTGCAGCTGGCCCAGCTTCTCCATCGCCATGTACTCCTGGGTGCCGGCGAAGGTGGAGCTCATGGCCTGGTAGAACGGGTTGGCGAAGATCTCTGCCGCCTTCGCCGGGTCGGTGTGCTGGAGCACCACGTCGTCGAAGGTGCGCTTCATGTCCAGCATCATGGCGTGCAGCTCACCGCCACCGGCCTCGACGTCGATCCCCTTGACCCGGCGGGGGGTGTTGTCCAGCTCGGTCAGGCCGAGCGACTGGGCCAACCGGCGGGCCGGGTCGATGGTGAGCACCACCGTGCGCCGGCCGTGCCGCTCGGCCGCCCGCAGCGCCAGCGCCGCCGCGGTGGTCGTCTTGCCGACCCCACCGGCGCCACAGCAGACCACGATGCGCACGCCGGGGTCGGCGAGGATCTGGTCGACGTCCAGCACGGGCGCCGCGTCTTCGGAAGGCACCATTCGAGCGTATCGGGCCGGTGGGGTCCGTGCGCCCGGGCCGACGTGAGCTGCGCGTCAATCCGCCCGGCGGAGCAGCTCGGCGAACGCCGCCAGCCCTGCCGGGTCCACCCCGTCGGGCAGCAACGGCAGCTCGGTCACCGGTCGCCCCAGCTCCGCCAGGTCGGTCCGCAGCGAATCCTCCAGCTCCCGGCGTACCTGCTGGTCCCGGGCCTCGCCGGCCAGCCCGGCCACGGTCGCCGCGTCGGTG
This sequence comes from Micromonospora sp. NPDC049257, assembly GCF_040678915.1. Taxonomy (NCBI): domain Bacteria; kingdom Bacillati; phylum Actinomycetota; class Actinomycetes; order Micromonosporales; family Micromonosporaceae; genus Micromonospora; species Micromonospora sp. NPDC049257. The sequence continues at coordinate 317,632 of NZ_JBFAQU010000005.1, read as the reverse complement.
GGCAAGCCGGCGGCGGCCAGCCCCCGCTTCAGCTCCGCCCGGGTCAACTCCCGGCCGGTGGCCAGCGGCGGGCGGGCGGCGTTGACGATCACCCGGCCCACCGGGAAGCCGAGCTGGGTCAGCTCGGTGATCGCGTCCACCGTCTCCTGGACCGGCATCTCCTCCAACAGCGTCACCACGTGCACCGCGGTCATCGGGGAGCGCAGCAGCGCCGAGACCCCCTCGCTCTGGGTCTTGATCGGGCCGACCTTCGCCAGCCGGGCGGTCTCGGCGGTGACGTTGAGGAAGCGGCCGATCCGGCCGGTCGGCGGGGCGTCCAGCACCACCGCGTCGTACACCCGGCGTTGCCCGGCGGTGCGGGTGGTGGCCTCCTTGACCTTGCCGGTGAGCAGCACGTCACGCAGGCCGGGGGCGATGGTGGTGGCGAAGTCGATCGCGCCGAGCTTGCGCAGCGCCCGGCCGGCCGCGCCGAGCTTGTAGAACATGTCGAGGTACTCCAGCAACGCCTCCTCGGCGTCCACCGCCAGGGCGCGCACCTCGCCGCCGCCCGGGGCGTCGGCGAGGTGCCGCTCGGTGTACGGGAGGGGATCGACGCCGAAGAGCTGGGCGATGCCCTGCCGGCCCTCCACCTCGACCAGCAGGGTGCGTCGGCCCCCGGCGGCCAGGGCGAGCGCCAGCGCCGCCGCCACGCTCGTCTTGCCCGTGCCGCCCTTGCCGGTCACCACGTGCAGGCGGGACGGCCATCCGGTGCCGGCCGGGTCGGCCGGCCGCTCAGCTGCTCGCACCGGTCGAGCCTATCCACCCCACGTGGTCAGCCGACCTCGCAGACCCACCAACCCGTCTTCCGTACCACCGTGAACCGCAACGGCTGCTCGGCGATCTTCTCGTCGGCGGTGGTCAGGGTGAGCTTGGTGGAGACGGTGGCCCGGTCACCGTTCTGGCTGTCGACGGTCGGGCTGGACCAGCGGAACCGTGGGTTGGTGTAGAGGGTGGCGTACTTCTGCACCTCGGCGACCTTCGCGCTGATCTTCTGTTGGTCGCGCGACTCCGCGCAGACGAAGTTGGCCGCCCTGCCGGCGTCCCGGTCCTGGTAGACGGCGGTGAGGAAACCGTCCACCGCCACCGTCGGCTCCCGGGCGCCCTCGCCGCCCTCGGCGTCGCGCAGGGTCAGGTAGGCGAGCGTTCCGCCACCACCGCAGAGCACGACGGCCGCGAGCAGCGCGAGCGAGGCGACCAGCACGCCCCGCCGTCGCGTGGGGGCCGGTGTCCGGTACGCCGGGTAGCCCGCCGGTGACGGCGTGGCGGCGCCGGACGGGGAGGTGCCGGGCGTGGAGGTGCCGGGGGCGGTGGTACCGCCCGGGTCGGGTTGGTCCTGCCGTGGCGTCGGCACGCCCGGCGATCCGCTCGCGCCACCGAACGGTGGATGGGTCATGTGGTCCCCCGGGGGATGGGGCGCCGTCGCCGCCCCTGGCGACGACGCGGGTACGGGCGCGGCGGGCGACCCCTGATCGCCCGTCCGAGGCGCAAGGGTAACGGTCGATGGGCGGCGCGTGGCGGACTGCTCACGACCTGCGGTGGGTCGCGATCACCTTTCAGACCAAGCGTCTGTCGCATATGTGACTTTGGGTGAGCGATTGCGCGCGTCCCGTTGTCCCCCGCCCCGGCCGGGTCCTACGTTCGTCCGGGTGTGGGGGAGCGGTTCGGGTCGGCGCCCGGTCCGGACGGCGGTCATTCACGGTACGAGGCCGGAGGCAGGTACATGCGCGACGCGGAGAACATCTCCCGGGCCCACTTCTCACCAGGAGACCGGGGGAGGCGGGGCGGTTCGCCCGGAGACGCGGACGGGTCGGGTGGTTCACTGCCGATGAACGAGCGGTCCTACCGGCGCTGCGCCGAACCGTCCGAGGTGCTGCGGATCCTCGGCCGCCCCGGTGACCGGGGCCGGGACGACGAGGAGCCCGGCTACGTCATCCACCTGCCGATCCGGGTGGCCGACCTGACGGCGGCCACCGCCCTGGCCGGCACCGTGGCCACCTCGCTCGGCTTCCTGGTCGAACTGGACGCCGGCGAGACCACCGTCTCCACCGTCGACGACCAGAACAACCGGCACCGGGTCTTCTGCGACCTGCTGCTGCCCGACCGGTCGCGCTGCCCCCAGCCGTACGACCACACCGGGCAGTGCGGCGAGCTGCCCGCCGCCCCGGAGCAGCGTCCCGCGCCCCGACCCGCACCCGGACCGTAGGCTGTCGGCGGAACATCCACGTCAGGCAAGGGAGCCTTCCACCGATGCAGAAGTGGGAATACGCCACGGTCCCGCTGCTGGTCCACGCGACCAAGCAGATCCTCGACAACTGGGGTGAGGACGGCTGGGAACTCGTCGCCGTGATCCCCGGCCCGAACCCGGACCAGTTGGTCGCGTACCTCAAGCGCCCCAAGGGCTGAGGGCCCGACGATGAGCAACGGACCCCACGCCAAGCTCGCCGAGCTGGGCCTGGCCCTGCCCGACGTGGTGCCGCCGGTGGCCAGTTACGTCCCGGCGGTGCAGTCCGGCCAGCACGTCTACGTCTCCGGTCAGCTGCCGGTGGTCGAGGGCAAGCTGCTCGCCACCGGCCAGGTCGGCGCGGGTGTCTCGCCCGAGCAGGCCAAGGATCTCGCCGAGCGGTGCGCGCTGAACGCCCTCGCCGCCGTCGATTCGCTGGTCGGCCTGGAGAACATCGTCAAGATCGTGAAGCTGACCGGCTTCGTGGCCTCGGCACCGGGCTTCCACGGCCAGCCGGCCGTGATCAACGGGGCCTCCGACCTGCTCGGCGCGGTCTTCGGGGAGGCCGGCCGGCACGCCCGCTCCGCCGTCGGGGTGGCGGAGCTGCCGCTGGACTCCCCGGTCGAGGTCGAACTGATCGTCGAGGTCGGCTGACCGCACCGCCCCACCGCCGCCCGCCGGCCCGGCGCGCACCACGATCCGGGCCGGTCGGCCGGCGGAAAGCCGCGAACGGCCACGAACCGGGTACGCCGGTTCCGCAAGATCGTGGGGAGTGGCGCGCGGGGTCGTACGATCGCAGCCATGACCGGGCATGTGACGGCACCACCGGCCGCGCTGGCCGACCGGCTGCCGGACTGGGTGACGTTGCTGCGCGCCCCCAACCCTGGGCCGATGACCCTGGAGGGCACCAACACCTGGGTGCTACGCGCCCCGGGTGCGCCGCACGCGGTCGTCGTCGACCCCGGCCCGGCCGACGAGGCGCACCTGGCCGCCGTGGCGGCGTCGGGACCGATCGGGTTCGTGCTGATCACCCACGGGCACCCCGACCACACCGAGGGCGCCCCCCGGCTGAGTGAACTGCTCGGCGGGGCACCCGTGCTCGCCGTCGACCCCGCGCACACCATCGGCGGCCCGCCACTGACCGGGGCGGGTACGCAGCTCGGCGGGACCGGGCTGGACATCGACCTGGTCGACACCCCCGGGCACACCGCCGACTCGGTCTGCTTCCGGGTGTCGTACGGCACCGAGCAGGTGGTGCTGACCGGGGACACCATCCTCGGCCGGGGCACCACCGTCGTCGCCCACCCCGACGGCCACCTCGGCGACTACCTGACCAGCCTGGAGCGGCTCTCGGCGTACCAGGGGATCCCGGCGCTGCCCGGGCACGGCCCGGCGCTGGCCGACTGCGGTGCGGCGGCCGACTTCTACCTGGCCCACCGCCAGGCCCGCCTCGACCAGGTGCGGGCCGCCGTCGACGCGGGCGCGCGCACCGCGGCCGAGGTGGTGGCGACGGTCTACGCCGACGTGGACCGGTCGCTGTGGTGGGCCGCCGAGTGGTCGGTCCGCGCGCAACTCGAACACCTCGGAGTGGAGCAGCCGTGACCTGCCCGGTGTGCGGCACGCTCGCCGTCCCGGGCGCGCGGTTCTGCCACAACTGCGGGGCGGCACTGCCGGCCGCCGCCACCCTGCCGACCGCCGAGCGCCGGGTGGTCACCGTGCTCTTCGGTGACCTGTCCGAGTTCACCTCGTGGTCGGAGGACCTCGACCCGGAACGTGTCGGTGCCGTCACCGACCGGGTGCTGGCCGCGCTCGCCGGTGCGGTGAAGACGTTCGGTGGGCACGTCGACAAACTCACCGGCGACGGGATCATGGCGGTCTTCGGTGCCCCGGTGGCCCACGAGGACGACGCCGAGCGGGCCGTCCGGGCGGCCCTGTCGATGCAGCGGGCCGTGCGCCGGGTCCTCGACGACGAACGCGGCGGCGGCGCACCGCTCGGCCTGCGGGTCGGGCTGAACACCGGCGACGTGATCGCCGGCATCCAGGCCGCCATCGAGTACACGGTCATCGGGGACACGGTGAACACCGCCGCCCGGCTCGCCGACGCCGCCGCCGTCGGCGCGATCTACGCCGGTGCCCGGACGTCCTCGGCCACCCGGCACGTCGCCTCCTGGCGGGTGCTGCGCCCGCTGCGGCTCAAGGGCAAGCGCGAGCCGGTCGAGGCGTACGAGCTGCTGGGTCTGCTGGACGCCCCGGGCACCCGGTCGGGGCTGGGCGACGAGGCCCCCTTCGTCGGGCGGGAGACCGAGATCGGCCGGGTCGCCGGCCGGCTCGCCGAGGTGATCGACCGGGGCGAACCCCGGGTGCTGCTGATGACCGCCGAGGCGGGGATCGGCAAGTCCCGGTTCGCCGCCGAGGTGGAACGCCTCGCCGCCGGCTACGACGTCGGCGCCGGCCGGTACGCCGCGCACAGCGGGGCCCGGGTGCTCTCGGTCCGCTGCGCCGCCTTCGGTGAGCGGCGTCGGCTGGCCCCGCTGGCCGACCTGGTCCGGGCCGCCGTCGGCCTGCCCAGCGACACCTCCACCGCGCTCACCCGGCCGGCCGTCGAGGAGCGGCTGCGCCGGCTCGGTCAACGGCTCGGCCGGCTGCGTACCGAGGTACCGCCGATCGCCGCTGACCAGCTGCTGGCGCTGCTGGGTTACGCCGAACTGCCCGGCAACGCGGGTGACCAGGGCGGCTGGGGGGCGACCCCGCCGGCCGCCGACGCCGAGGCGGTGCCGGTCGCGGTGGCCGGGCTGCTCAGCGCGCTGGCCGCCGAGGCGCCGCTGGTGATCGTGGTCGACGACCTGCACGACGCCACCGGCGAGACGATCGCCGCCCTCGGCGCGACCCTGTCCCGGCTCACCGGCCCGGTGCTGGTGATGCTGCTGGGTCGACCGGAGCTGGTCCGGACCGCCGGGACGTTGACCTGGATCGCCGACGCCGAGGTGCAACCGTTGCCGCCGCTGCGCGGCGCGGACGCCTCCCGCCTGCTCACCAGCTATCTCAACGGCGGCAGGCTGCCCCAGTCCGACGCCGACCGGTTGCTCGCCACCGCCCAGGGCAACGCCTTCTACCTGGCCGAACTGGTCACCCTGCTGCGGGAGCGGGGAGCGCTGACCGCAGGCCCGGACGGCGGCTGGCGGTTGGTGCCCGGCTCGCTGGGCAGCCGGCTGCTCTCCCGGGACCTCGCCGCCGTGCTCGCCGCCCGCATCGACGCCCTCCCACCGGAGGCCCGTTCGGCGCTGCGCGACGCCGCCGTGGTCGGTGACGCGGTGCCCACCGGCGCGTTGGAGGCGCTGCGCGAGCAGCGGGCCGGGCGGGACGGCCGGCCCGCCGCGGTGGCCGCCGTCGAGCTGGAACGGGCCGTCGAGGAGTTGCTGCAACGCCGGATGCTGCACCGCACCCGGACCGGTTTCGCGTTCGCCACCCCGCTGATGCGCGAGGCCGCCTACGCCGGGGTGAGCAAGGCGGAGCTGGCCGAACGGCACGCCGCACTGGCCCGCTGGGCCACCGGTGACCCGGCGGCGTCGGTCGCCGCACCCGGCGGGTTCACCGACGCCGCCCGGGACGACTTCGTGGCCGAGCAGGTCGAGCGGGCCGCCGCCCTCGCCGACGCGGTCAAGCTCCGCCCCGACTCGCCGGCCCGGACGGTCGCCGGGCTGGGGGTGGCCGCGCTGGGCCGGGCCGCCCGCCGGGCGTTGCAGGCCGGTGAGCCGGCACTGGCCGTCGAACACGCCGAACGCGCCACCGACCTGGCCCGCGAGGGGGTGCCCCCGGCCGACCGGGTCGCGCACGCCCGGGCGCTGCTCCAGGTCGGCCGGGTCGGCGACGCGCTGGCCTTCGCCGAGAAGATCGCCGCCAACGCCGGTGACGACGCCGGCACCCGGGCCAGCGCCCTGCTGCTCGCCGGCCAGGCCCACCAGACGCAGGGCGACCAGGGGCGCGCGGTGGCCTGCTGGGAGGAGGCGTTGCAGGTGGCCACCGCCGGGGAGGTGACCAACCTGCGGGCCTCGGCCATGCGCCGGCTCGGGATGGCCGACTTCGTCGCCGGTCGACTCGGTCAGGCGAGCAGCCGGCTCGCCGCGTCCTACCAGATCAGCCTCGCCGCGAAGGACCTGCGGGGGCAGGCCTGGGCGTTGCAGAACCTGGCCTGGGTCACCACCACCCGGGGGGACTTCGCCGGCACCGACGCGGTGCTCGGTCGGGCCGCCCGGCTCTTCGCCGAGTTGAAGGACCCGTACGGGCGGGCCTGGCTGCGCGGCACCACCGCCTTCGCCCGGCTGCTGGCCGGCCGGTTGGGGGAAGCCTGCCGGCTGGCCGGGATCTTCCTGCCGTTCGGGGAACGCGTCGGTGAGGCGTGGGCGGTGGGCACGTTGCGCGCGGTCGAGGCGTTCGCTGCGGCCGAGTTGGGCGAGGTTGCCGAGGCGGACCGGTCGGCCCGCCGGGCATACCGGGACTTCGCGGCGGTATCCGACGACTGGGGGCGCGGGTTCGCGCTGGTCGTCCGGGGGGTGGTGGCGCGGGGGCTGGGCGAGCCGGAGCACGCCGCCGACCTGTTCACCGACGCCCTGGCGTACGCCGGTCGGACGTCGCATCCGCTGCTGACCGGGATGGCCGGCACGCTGCGCGGGTTCGTGGCGTTGGACATGGGCGACTGCGAGACCGCCGAGCGGGACGCCCGTGCGGTGCTGACCGCCGTCGAACCGCACAACCCGCAGGCCCCGGCGCAGGCCGCGCCCCGGGTGCTGCTCGCCACCGCCCGGCTCGCCGCCGGGGACCCGGCCACCGCGGTCGGGTTGCTCGCCCCGGTGGCGACGACCGCCGCGAAGACACCGACGCTGCTCTTCTCCCGCCGGCAGACCCTGGCCCGGTACGCTTCCGCGCTGCTCGCCCACGGTCAGTCGGAGCAGGCGTTGGACTGGGCCCGGCGGGCGGTCGCCGCACCGGCGGAGGACGTCCGCAGTCAGGTGATCGGCGCGGGGGTGCTGGCCGAGGCGTTGGCGGCCTGCGGGCACCCGGTGGAGGCGGCGGCCAGCGCGCAGGAGGCGGTCCGGCTGGCGTACGCGACCGAGCAGCGCAGCGAGCGGGCCAGCGCCGACGCCCTGGCGGCCCGGCTGGCCGGCGGGGTCTGACCGGCCCCGCGTCGCGCCGTCGGCGGCGGGGTCCGGCGTCGAAACGGTAGGTCTGTCGGTTACGGGGATGTGCGCGCATCGGCGGGGACGGTTAGCGTGTCACTTCACGCGACCGCCCCTCGGTGCCGGTCGCGCCGTCAGGTGGGGGATCTAGATGAGGTTGCCGCGTTCGGGCGCCGGTTGGACGATCGCGGTCTTCGGTGTGCTGGCGGTGCTGCTCGGCGCGTTCGGGCTGGTGTGGCCGGAGGCGCAGTTGCGGATGCTCGGCTTCGAGGTGCCGCAGACCCGGGCGGCCGGCGACTACACGGGCACGTTCCTCACCGCGTCCTCGATGGCGTCGTTCAACATGGGCGTCTACTACCTGCTGGCGGTGGCGACCGAGTGGCGGGCGTTCTACCGGTTCACGGTGGTCTTCCGGCTGGTCACCTTCACCGTCTTCACGCTGACCGTGCTGGCCGACGTGGCTCCGGACCGGTTCATCGGGGTGGCGCTGTGGGAGGGGGTGGGTGCGGTGGCGACGGCGCTCGGCCTGCGCTGGGACGCCCGTCGATCCGCTGGTGCGGGCGGAAACGCTCCCATCTCGACAGTGTCCCAGGTCAGTGGGGTCTCCGGGGGTGCGTCGAGCGGGTCGGTCGCCGCCGGCCCGGCCGCTGCCGCCGGTACGGACCGCTGAGCGCCCCGGCGGAACGGGTATTTTCGAGCCGTGACCGAGACCCCGCCCGGCGCCTCCCGGCTGCCCAATGTGCCCGGTCTGACCGACTTGCAGGTCTTTGCCCGGGGCGGCTACGCCACCGTCTACCGGGCCACCCAGATCTCCGTCGGTCGGGAGGTCGCCGTCAAGGTGGAGAACCGCACCCTGGACAACGAACGAGACCAGGCCCGGTTCCTGCGCGAGGCGCGGGCCGCCGGCCGGATGTCCTCCCATCCGCACGTGGTGGACCTCTTCGACGTCGGGGTGACCGTCGACCAGCACCCCTACCTGATCATGGAGCTGTGCGACGGGTCGTACGCCGAACGGATGCGGACCTCGCCGCTCGACGCGTCCGAGACCCGTGACCTCGGCATCAAGATCGCCGACGCGTTGGCCCACTCGCACGCGGCCGGGGTGCTGCACCGCGACGTCAAGCCGGCCAACATCCTGCACTCGCACTTCAACTCGGCGGTGCTGGCCGACTTCGGGCTGGCCGTGCTGGCCGAGGCGCGGGACGCCTCGGTCACCCTGGAGGTGCTCACCCCGGCCTACGCGCCGCCGGAGATGTTCAACCACAGCCCGCCGTCACCTGCCGTCGACGTGTACGCCCTCTGCGCCACCCTCTACGCGGTGATGACCGGCCGGCCCCCACGCTGGCAGTCCGAGCGCAACCCGAGCCTGGTCACCGTGCTGGAGTTGTTCCACCACCCGATCCCCGACCTGCCCGGGGTGCCCACCGAACTGGTCGACGTGCTCCGCGCCGGGATGTCCAACGACCCCGACGCCCGCCCCTCCGCGCTCGAACTGCGCGACCTGCTCACCGCGCTGCCCGTCGACCCGGCCCCCGCCCCGGTCAGCGGTGCGCCGGTCTCCGGCGGGCCCTCCACCGGCGGGTCCGGCGGCACCGGGCCGTACACCCTCGGGTGGACCACCGGTCAACCGGGGCGGATCACCGGCCAGCCCGCCCCCCGCCCGCCGGCCCAGGACGACCATCCGACCGTTCCGCACGGCGAGCGGCGGCGGCGACGCTGGTTCTTCGGCGGGGCCGGGGTGCTCGCCCTGGCCGCCTCGGCGAGCGCCGGGGCGTGGGTCGCCGGCGGTGCGCCACCGGTGGCCGGGCCGACCGCCGCCCCGTCGACCGTGGGCTCGTCCAGCCCGGCCGCCCGCTGGGGCACCCTGCCCGGCTGCGCGGCCGACGGCACGGCCGCGACCCTGCCGCCCGGTGCCCGGTGCGCCCCCGTGCTGGAGTGCTTCGGCCCGGTACGGCTACGCGGCGACCGGGCGGAGGCGCCGCAGGTCTCCTGCGAGGGGCGGCACACCTGGGAAACGTACGTGGAGGGCCAGTTGCCGGCCGCGCTGGCCGGGGCCGGACACGCCACGATCAGCGCGGACCCGACAGTCCGGTCGGTGTGCAACGCCCGCACGTTCCGGCTGACCAGTGGGATCGACTACGCCAACGGCTGGCGGCTGGAGGTGCTGCCGCCCGGCGAGACGGATCTCGACCGGACCTACCGCTGCCTCGCCGGCCGGGGGGTCGACGCCCTGGTCGCCCCCACCCTCACTGGTCGCTGACCTCGCGCATCCGGTGCAGCCGGCTCAGCACCGCCGCGCTGTCCAACGCGTCGAGGGTGTCCGCGTCGAGGAACGATCCCGGTTCCAGGTGCCCCGGCGAGGGCGGCACGGCCGGTGTCTCCTCGTGGTCGCGTTCGCGCAACGCGGCCAGCGCGGTGCCGGTCACCGTCGCGAAGAGGACCCCGAGCAGGGCCAGCCCCACCGTCAGGATGCCGGCGGGATGCCGGAACACCAACGCCACCAGCACCGCGCCGGTCGCCAGCCCCGCGACCACCGCCACGGTCCGCGCGTCCGGCTTCAGGAATCGGCTCACCTGACAAGCATGGCCTGAACGGGCGCGCTGTCAAACCATACGGCTCGGTGTGGTTGACCGTTCTGCCTAGAGTGACGAAACGCCGGAAGACGGTCCCCGCCCTCCGCCCTGCTCCCGCCTTCCGGTCGGGCGGGTGTCGCGGCGGACGACCCGCCACCGGTGCGGCGCGACCGAGATGGACCGGAACGGCTACCCTCGGTGTCCCCCAGGCTGTCCGTCAGCGAGGTGCGCCGATGAACGACACGTCCGCCCGCCACCGGGTCCGTTCGGTCACCACCACCCTGGCGGTGGCCCTGACCCTCACCCTGGCCGCCGCCGCCGGCTGCGAGAACCGCCGCGAACCCTCGCTGCCCTCGGTCCGCGACAAGCTGCGCGAGTCGCACATCGACGGTCAGGCGAAGATCAAGATCGGGGTGGCCACCACCGAGCCGCTGATGGGCGAGCTGCGCAACGGCAAGCACTCCGGCTTCGACGTGGAGATCGCCCGCTACGTCGCCTCCTACCTCGGCTACGAGGGCGACCAGCGCATCGAGTGGGTCTCGGTGACCACCGAGGATCGCATCCCCGCCCTCCAGGGTGGCGTGGTCGACCTGGTGGTCTCCAGCTTCTCCATCACCGAGGAGCGGGAGAAGCTGGTCAGCTTCGCCGGGCCGTACTTCGTCACCACCCAGGAGGTGATGGTGCCGACCCGGCTCAGGGACAAGATCCGCACCATCGAGGACCTCCGTGAACCGGCCTACAAGGTCTGCACCAGTGGTGGCTCCACCACCGAGGCCGAGCTGGCCAAACACGACGTCAAGGTGCTCGTGGTCAAGGAGGTCGGCGACTGCGTCAAGGGCATCCGGGAAGGTCGTTACGACGCGGTCAGCTCCGACGAGACGATCCTCGCCGGCTTCCTCTCCCTCTATCCGACCGAGTTCGAGATCGTCGACATGCCCTTCGGCACCAGCGAACTGCTCGGCATCGGGGTGCCGATCGGCGACCCCGCCCTGCGCGACCTGGTCGCCTTCGCCCTGCAGAAGAGCTACCTCCAGGGTCGCAACGGGATCAGCAGTCCGTGGATCACCGCCTACACCAGGTCCCTCGCACCGTATCTGAAAGCGGAGAAGGCACAGCCCCAACCGCTCAACGTGCCGGCGCTGGTCGACTTCGACGACAAGGCGCCGACGCGGTGACCGCCCCGGCCGTACCGCAGGATCTGGGCGCCACCACCGTCCCGGTACGCGACGGCTGGGACCCGGCGGTGGAGCGGCGGACACGGGCCAGCCAGTCGTTCTGGACGGCGGTGGTGGGCGTCCCCGCCATCTTCTCCGTGCTGCGCCTCGGCGTCGAGGCGGGCGGCGAACTCCAGACCACGTTGTTGCTGGTGGCGAACGTCGGGCCGGTCAACCTGCTGGCCGGCTTCCTGACCACCGCCGCCCGGCTGCTCTCCACCAGCCTGGTCGCGGTCTTCGCCCTCGGCGCGGTGCTGCGGGTCAGCGTCGAACGGATGCCGCCCACCGTCCGCCGCCCGCTCTTCGTCCGCTGGGCGGATCTCACCCCGGCCTGGTTCGTGCTGTCCAGTTTCCTGCTGGCCCTGGTCACCTGGCAACTGCTCTACCTGCCGCTGCTGCTGCCGGCGTTCGTCGCAGCGTTCCAGCTCACCCCGGCGCGACTGCACGAGCACCCCGTGCCCCGGACGCTGATCGTGGTGACGCTCCTCGCCGGCTACGGCTGGCTGCTCGCCCCCACCCTGCTCGACGCCTGGCAGCAACGGGAACTGCTCGCCCTGGTGCTGTTCGTCGCCCCGCCGCTGCTCGCGCTCGCGGTGACCGGCCCACTGCCCGGGGCGGTGATCCGGCCGCTCGCCTCCGTCACCGAGGCGGCGGTACTGGCCATGCTGGTCTGGGCGGCGCTACCGGTGATCACCACACCGGTGCTGCCGCTCACCGTGACCACCGTGGAGTCGAGCCCCGGCGTCACCGAGGACGTCCGGGGGCACGTGGTCACCGTGGACGACGTCAACATGGTGCTGCTCCAGGAACGCGGCGGCGTCCGGTACGTGCCGGTGGACGACGTCCGCGCCCAGGTGCTCTGCCCCAGCGAGGAGGAGCTGCCCCGGCACCGGCTGCGGATCCGCGACTACCACGTGGAGGACTCGCTGCTGGAGGGGTTGGGCCGGCGGGTCCGACCGGTGCACCGCACCGACGCCGCCTGCCGCACCCCGCGCTGACGCCGTCGACCCGCAGGGTCAGTAGGACTTCTCCTGACCCAGCACGTGCTGGGCGACGAAGTTGAGGATCATCTCCCGGCTGACCGGGGCGATCCGGCCGGCCCGCACCGCGCCGAGCAGCGTCGCCACGCCGTACTCGGTGGTCATACCGGCCCCGCCGAGGGCCTGCACGGCGGTGTCCACGGCCAGCGCGGCGGCCTCCCCGGCCGCGTACTTGGCCATGTTGCCGCAGACGCCGGCCTCCAGGTCGCGGCCCGCGTCGTACAGGGTGGCCGCCTTGTGGATCATCAGTCGGGCGAGTTCCACCTGCACCGCCGCGTGCGCCAACGGATGCGCCACCCCCTGGTGCGCGCCGATGCTCCGCCCACCCCAGACCTTGCGGGTGGCGGTGTAGTCGGTGGCCCGCTCGATGGCGTACCGGCCGGTGCCGACACCCATCGCGGCGACCGTGATCCGCTCCGGGTTCAGCCCGGCGAACAGCGCCGGCAGGCCGGCGTCCAACGACCCGCCGACCAGCGCGTCGGCGGGCAGCCGGACGTCGTCCAGAAAGAGCAGGAACTGGTTCTCCGGGGAGACGATCTCCATGTCCAGCTTGGACCGGGTCAACCCCGCCGCGTCGGTCGGCACCAGGAACAGCGCGGGCTTGAGCTTTCCGGTCGCCGCGTCCTCGGTACGGGCCACCACCAGCACGTACTGCGCCTCGTCCACGCCGGAGATGTAGCACTTGCGGCCGGAGAGCAGCCAGTCGTCGCCGTCGCGGCGGGCCACCGTGCCGAGCCGGTGGAAGTTCGACCCGGCGTCCGGCTCGGTGATCGCGAAGACCACCTTCAGCGAGCCGTCGGCGAACCCGGGCAGGAAACGCTTGCGCTGCTCATCGGTGCCGTGCAGGTGGATCACCGTGGCGGCGATGGCCGGCGACACCACCAGCAGCAGCAGCGGGCAACCGGCGGCGGCCAACTCCTCGCAGACGATGGCCAGCTCGGTGAGGCCGCCACCGCCGCCGCCGTACTCGGTGGGGACGTTGACGCCCAGGTAGCCGAGCCGGCCGGCCTCCTCCCACAACTCGGTGGTGTGCCCGCCGGATTTCGCCTTCTCGACGAAGTAGGAGTGGCCGTACCGGCGGCCCAGCGCGCGGACGGCGTCGCGGAGCTGATCCTGCTCAGGGGTGAGGTCGAAGTTCATCGGGGTGCCTCCTCAGGGTTGACCACGGCCAGCACCGCACCCGTCTCGACCTGCCCACCGGCGGGCACCGGCAGGTCGGCGACCACGCCGTCGGTCGGGGCGAGCACGGGATGTTCCAGCTTCATCGCCTCCAGGGTCAGCAGCAGGTCACCGGCGGCGACCCGCTGACCGGCCGCCACGTGCACCCGGGTCACCGTGCCGGGCAGCGGCGCGAGCAGCGACCCGACCGCCAACACGGCGCGGGGCAGTGGGAAGCGGGGCAGCTCGGTCAGCTCCGCCGCCCCGTCCGGGCCGTCCACGAAGACCACCGACCCCGCCCGGTGGACGCGCAACGCCCGCCGTACCCCGGCCACGTCGAGCAGCACCCGGTCCGGTGCCGCCGTCACCAGCTCCACCACCGGCGGGGCGTCCGGTGCGTCGGCCGTCGTCGGGCCGGGGCCGGCGACGGCCGGGTCGGTGGACCAGTCGGCGAGCGCGCCGGACCGGTCCAGGCGGTAGCGCACCTCGATCTCGTCCCCGGTCGCCGTGGCGTACCGGACGACCTGGGGAACGGCCGGCACGTTGCGCCAACCCGACGGGAGGCCGGCGAGCACCGGGGCGACGGCCCGGCGCGCGGCGGCCCCGGCCAGCGCGGCAGCCAGCGCGGCGAGCGGGAGCCCGTCGGCCGGCAGCAGCGGCGCGAATACCTCCGGGTGCGCGTCCAGGAACCCGGTGTCCACCTGCGCCGACCCGAACTCCGCGCTGCGCAGCACCCGGACCAGCAGGTCCCGGTTGGTGACCACCCCGTGCAACTCGGCGCGGGCCAGCGCCCCGGCCAGCGCCCGGGCCGCCTCGCCCCGGGTCGGCGCCCAGGCGACCAGCTTGGCGAGCATCGAGTCGTAGTGCACGCCCACCGTCGAACCGGTGTCCACCCCCGAGTCGAGCCGCAGGCCCCGGGTCGGGGTGAACTCGCCGACCACCCCGGGCACCGCGAACCGGTGCAGCGTGCCGGTCGCCGGCCGGAACCCCTGCGTCGGGTCCTCCGCGCACAGCCGTACCTCGATGGCGTGGCCGTCGGCCGGCGGGGTCGCCGGCACCGGCAACGCGCCACCCTCGGCGACCAGCAGTTGCAGCCGGACCAGGTCCAGCCCGGTGACCGCCTCGGTGACCGGGTGCTCCACCTGGAGCCGGGTGTTCATCTCCAGGAAGAAGAACTCACCCGTCGGGGCGAGCAGGAACTCCACCGTCCCCGCCCCGACGTAGTCGACAGCCCGCCCGGCGGCGACCGCCGCCGCGTGCAGCCGCTCCCGCACCCCGTCGGGCAGCACCGCCGGGGCCTCCTCGACGATCTTCTGGTGCCGCCGCTGGATCGAGCAGTCCCGCTCACCGAGGGCCACGACCGTACCGTGGGTGTCGCCGAAGATCTGCACCTCGACGTGCCGGCCGCGCTCGACGTACCGCTCGACGAAGACCGTGCCGTCGCCGAACGCGGCGGCGGCCTCGCGGCGTGCCGAGTCGACGGCCGTCGGCAGGTCGGCCGGGTCGCGGACGATGCGCATCCCCCGGCCGCCGCCCCCGGCGGACGCCTTGACCAGCACCGGGAAGTCGGTGACCTCGTCGCCGTCGGTCCAGGAAGGCAGCATCGGCACGCCCGCGTCGGCGAGCAGCTCCTTCGCCGCCAGTTTGTCGCCCATCGCCGCGATCGCCCCGGCCGGCGGACCGACCCAGGTCAGGCCCGCGTCGACCACGGCCGCCGCGAACCCGGCGTGCTCGGCGAGGAACCCGTAACCCGGGTGGACCGCGTCCGCGCCGGTGCGCCGGGCCGCGTCCAGGATCAGCTCGATCCGCAGGTACGTCTCGACGGGCGTGTTCCCCGGCAGCCGGACCGCCTCGTCGGCCTCGGCCACGTACGGCGCGTCGGCGTCCGCGTCGGAGTGCACGGCGACCGTCGCCACGCCCAGCGCCCGGCAGGTGGCGAAGACCCGGCGGGCGATCTCCCCCCGGTTGGCCACCAGCAGCTTCCGAACAACCATGATCACGCCCTCTCGCTGGTGTTCGCGACTGCGGGACTCCGCTGCGCTGCGTTCCTCGCGCTCACGGGGCTACATCCGGAAGACGCCGAAGCCGTCGGCGCCCTTCACCGGTGCGTTGTGGATCGCCGACAGGCAGAGCCCGAGGACGGTACGGGTGTCCCGGGGGTCGATCACCCCGTCGTCGTAGAGCCGGCCGGACAGGAACAGCGCCCCCGACTGCGACTCGATCTGCTGCTCGACCATCATCCGCATCGCCGCGTCGGAGTCCTCGTCGTAGTCCCGGCCCCGGGCGGCGGCGGCCTGCCGGGCGACGATCGACAGCACCCCGGCCAACTGCGCCGGACCCATCACCGCCGACTTCGCGTTCGGCCAGGTGAACAGGAACCTCGGCTCGTACGCCCGGCCGCACATGCCGTAGTTGCCGGCCCCGTACGAGGCGCCCAGGTTGACCGTCAGGTGCGGCACCGTCGAGTTCGCCACCGCGTTGATCATCAGCGCGCCGTGCTTGATGATGCCGCGCTGCTCGTACTCGGTGCCGACCATGTAGCCGGTGGTGTTCTGGAGGAACAGCAGCGGGGTGTCGGCGGCGTTGGCGAGCTGGATGAACTGGGCCGCCTTCTGCGCCTCCGCGCTGAACAGCACCCCCCGCGCGTTCGCCAGCACCCCCACCGGGTAGCCGTGCAGCTCACCCCAGCCGGTGACCAGCGCGGTGCCGTACGCCGGCTTGAACTCGTCGAACTCGCTGCCGTCGAGGACCCGGGCCAGCACCTCACGCGGGTCGAACGGCACCTTCAGGTCGGCGCTGACGATGCCCAGCAGCTCCTCCGGGTCGTACCTCGGCGGTCGGGGTGCCGGGTCGCGCGGCGGCGGACCCTGCTTGCGCCAGTTGAACCGGCGTACGCACCGCCGGGCCAGCCGGATGCCGTCCCGTTCGTCCTCGGCGAGCTGGTCGGCGAGGCCCGACGTGCCGGCGTGCATCGCCGCGCCACCGAGCGACTCGTCGTCGGTGACCTCGCCGGTGGCCATCTTCACCAGCGGCGGCCCGGCCAGGTAGACCTGCGACCGGTCCCGGATCATGATCACGTGGTCGGACATCCCCGGCACGTACGCGCCACCGGCGGTGGCGTTGCCGAAGACCACGCTGACCGTGGGGATCCCGGCGGCGGAGAGCCGGGTCAGGTCGCGGAACACCCGACCGCCCGGAATGAAGATCTCCGCCTGGGTGGGCAGGTCCGCCCCGGCGCTCTCCACCAGGTTGACCATCGGCAGCCGGTTCGCCAGGGCGATCTCGCCGGCCCGCCGGGTCTTCGCCAGCGACCACGGGTTCACCGCGCCGCCGCGTACCGTCGGATCGTTGGCGACGATCAGACACTGGACGCCCTCGACCACGCCGATGCCGGTGACCACGCTCGCCCCGACCGGGAAGTCGCTGCCGTACCCGGCGACCGGCGACAACTCCAGGAACGGGCTGTCCCGGTCCAGCAGCAACTCGATCCGCTCCCGGGGCAGCAGTTTCCCGCGCTGGTGGTGCCGGGCCACGTACTTCTCGCCACCGCCGGCCCGCGCCTGGTCGAGCGCGGCGTCCAACTCGGCGAGCCGGTCCCGCAGCGCGTCCCGGTTGGCCACGAAGGCCGGCGCGGCCGGATCGACCGCACTCTCCAGTGTGCTCACAGATTTCCCCCGTTCGTTCGCGACTGCGGGGCTCGCAAACCCGGCTCACTCCTCGCGCTCACAGGTCCGTCTTTCGTTCGCGACTGCGGGGCTCGCAAACCCGGCTCACTCCTCGCGCTCACAGGCCCAGGCCCTTCGCGATGATCTCGTTCATGATCTCGGTGGTGCCGCCGCCGATGCCGAGGATGCGGGCGTCCCGGTAGTGCCGCTCGACCTCGGCGTCGCGCAGGTAGCCGAAGCCACCGTGCAGTTGCAGCGCGGCGTCGACCACCTGGTCGCAGGCGGCCACCGCGACGTTCTTCGCCATCGCCACCTCGGTCACCACCGGCTCGCCGGCCGCCACCCGGGCGGCCACCTGGTGCACGTACGCGCGGGCCGCCTCGGCGCGGGTGTGCATCTCGGCCAGCCGGTGCCGGACCAGTTGCCGGCTGGCCAGCGGACGACCGAACGTGGACCGGTCCCGACACCAGCGGGTCGAAAGCTCCACGCAGCGCTGCGCCGTCGCGTACGCCTGGGTGGCCAGGGAGAGCCGCTCGGCGGCGAAGCCCTGCATGATCGCCAGGAAGCCGGTGTCCTCCTCGCCGATCCGGTTGCCCACCGGCACCCGGACGTCCACGAAGGACAACTCGGCGGTGTCCGAGCAGTGCCAGCCGAGCTTGTCCAGCTTCCGGCCGACGGTGAACCCGGGGGTGCCCTTGTCGAGCACCAGTAGGTGCAGCGACCCGCTGCCGGGAAAGTCACCGCAGACCGCAGTGGTGACGAAGTCGGCGCGTACCCCGCTGGTCACGTACGTCTTCGTCCCGTTCACCAGGTAGTGGTCGCCGTCGCGGCGCGCGGTGGTGCGGATCGAGGCGACGTCGGAGCCGCCCTCCGGTTCGGTGATCGCCAGCGCGCCGATCAGCTCACCCGCCAGCGTCGGCCGGACGTACCTGGTGACCAGCGGGTCGTCGGCGGCGGACGGGCGGGCGGCGAGCCGGCCACCGAGCGTGCCGCCGGTCCGCCCGCCGGCCGCCGCGACGATGTGCGGCAGCGCGACACCGTGCGTGAACAGGGCCGCGACCAGCCCGGACGAGCCGCCGGAGCGGATGATCTCCTCGGTGACCACGATCGAGTCGAGCAGGTCGCCGCCACTGCCGCCGACCGACTCGGGGAAGCCGACGCCGAGCAGGCCGAGCTTCGCGGCGGTGGCGTGCAGCGCGCGCGGGACCTCACCGGCCCGTTCCCAGTCGGCCAGGTGCGGCAGCACCTCCCGGGTCACGAAGGCCCGGGTCAGCTCCCGTAACTGCCGCCGCTCCGGGGTGTCCACGATGGTCACCGGTCGGCCTCCCCGGCTGCGGGCCGTCCGGGGGTGAGGGCGGCGGGCAGGTCGACGATGCGGGAGCGGAGCAGTTCGCCGAGCGCCTTGGCCTGCGGGTCGAACCGGGTGGAGGCGGCCACCCCCGGCCCGAGCAGGCCCCGGATCACGAAGTTGACCGCCCGCAGGTTCGGCAGCTCGTACCGCTCGACGGTCGACGCGGCCGTCTCCGGCAGCAGCCCGGCCAGCCGGTCGACGGTCAGCCACCCGCGCAGCCACTCCCAGGTCGCGTCGGTACGCGCCCAGACGCCGAGGTTGGCGTCGCCACCCTTGTCACCCGACCGCGCCCCGACCAGCTCACCCAACGGACCCCGCCGGGTCGGCCCGGCCACCGGGGTCGGGCCCGCCGTGCCGGGCGTCGGCCCGGCCACGGCCGGTGCCACCGTCCGTGGCGGCGGGACCGGCAGGCGGGTGCCGTCGGGCAGGACGGCCACGTGCGGCACGTCGGCCTGCGGCACGGCGTCGGCGGTGAAGACCCCGTACGGGGTGGCGTCGCCGGGCAGGGTGGTCAACGTGCAACCGGGATAGGAGGCCAGGGCAAGCTCCACCGCCGCCGCCGAGAACGCCCGCCCGGCCCGAGCCCGGTCACCGTCACGCAGGTGTACGTGCAGCAGCGCGCTCGCCGTCTCGGTGTCGACCGCATCGACATGGTCGGTACGGGCCAGCGTGAACTCCAGCCCGTCCGGGCCGACCGCCGCCTCGACCTGCCCCCGGACCAGGGCCGCCTTGGCCGGGATGTCCAGCCCGCAGAGCACGAACGTCATCGCGTTGCGGAAGCCGCCCAGGTTGTTGACGCCCACCTTGAGGGTGGCCGGCGGTGGGGTGCCCCGGACCCCGTCCACCCGGACCCGGTCCGGCCCGTCCGGGTGCAGCCGTACCGTGTCCAGCCGGGTCACCACGTCCGGGCCGAGGTAGTCGGGGCCGCCCACCTCGTACAACAGTTGGGCGGTGACCGTCTCGACGGTGACCGCGCCGCCGGTGCCGGGGTGCTTGGTGAGCACCGACGAGCCGTCCGGGTGGATCTCGGCGATCGGGAAGCCGGGCCGGTGCCCGCCGTCGGGCAGCTCGGTGAAGAAGCTGAAGTTGCCGCCGGTGACCTGTGCCCCGCACTCGATCAGGTGCCCGGCGACGGTCGCCCCGGCCAGCGCGTCCAGGTCGTCGCGTCCCCAGCCGAACCGGGCGATGGCCGGCCCGACCGCCAGCGACGCGTCGGTGACCCGCCCGGTGACCACCACGTCCGCCCCGGCGTCGAGGCAGGCGGCGATGCCGAACGCGCCGAGGTAGGCGTTGGCGGTGAGCGCGTCCGGCAGGGCCAGGGCGTCGCCCTCGACGTGGGCGACCCGGACGGCGAGGCCGAGCCGGTCGGCGAGCACGCCGATCGCGGCGGCCAGCCCGGCCGGGTTCAGCCCACCCGCGTTGGTGACGATCCGCACCCCCCGGTCGAGGGCGGTGCCGAGGCAACCTTCGAGCTGGCGCAGGAAGGTCTTCGCATAACCGAGGCCGGGGTCGCGCAGCCGGTCCCGGCCGAGGATCAGCATGGTCAGCTCGGCCAGGTAGTCGCCGGTCAGCACGTCCAGCTCACCGCCGTCGAGCATCTCCCGCCAGGCGGTGGACCGGTCGCCGTAGAAGCCGGAGGCGTTGCCGACCCGCAGCACCCCGGTCACCGCAGGACCGTCCCGGCTGCGCCCGCGCGGGGTGCGCGGCCTGCCCCCGGCGGGCCGGCGCGGACCTGCGCCACGTCCAGCCACGCGGCGGCGAGCACGGTACGGCCGCTGCGGTCGGGCAGCACGTCCGGTGGGGGCGGCGCGGCGACGAGCTGGTCGGACCCGTCGGTCAGGTCGACGAGCAGTGCGGTCGGGTCGACCATGGTGCCTCCGGTCGGGTGGGCCGGTGAGTGAGGGTCAGGCCGGGTCGTCGTGGCCCGGTGCTGCTGCTCCGGGGGCGAGCAGGGTGGCGAGCTGGTGTTTCCAGGTGTGCAGCAGGGCGGTGCGCCGGGCCGAGTCGTCGTTGAGCAGGTTGGCCACGCCGAGCCCGCGCAGCAGGTCGAGGGTGGCCTGTACGGCCTCGCGGACGCCGGGGCGGCGCTCGTCCACGTCGAGCAGCGCGACGGTGAGCCGGTGCATCTCCCGACCCACCCGCGCCTCCAACGGCACCAGCGCGCCGCGCAGCTCCGGGTCGGTGCGGGCGGCCACCCACAGCTCCAGCGCGGCGACGAAGAGCGGCCCGGTGAACGCGACGCCGAGCAGGTCGATCACCCGGTCGAGCCGCTGCGGCCCGACCGGCAGCGCCTCGGCCTCGACGCGCAACTCCTCGGCGCGGCGCTCGGCGAGGTGGGCGACGGCGGCGGTGACCAGGGCCGCCTTGGTGGGGTAGTGGTGCAGTTGGGCGCCCCGGGACACACCGGCGTGGGCGGCGACCACGGTCGTGGTGGTGCCCGACCAGCCGTACCGCACCAGGCAGTCGACCGTCGCCTCCAGCAGCCGGGCCTGGGTGGCGCGGCTGCGTTCCTGCTGGGGGACGCGGGTCGACGGGGTGGACACGGGAACAGCGTGCCGTCGCCGAAACAAACAGTCAAGCCTGACTTTTTTAGGCTCCGTGGTGACCCCGGCCGGTGCCGTCGGTCCGTTCCGGTGCCGGTCGCCGGTCAGCGGCCGTCGCGCGGGGCGAAGGCGGTGAGCGCGTCGAGGTCGCTGTGCCGGGAGCGCAGGTACTCGTCCGCCCAGGCGGCGGCGTCCGGATAGCCCGACCCGGCGGCGACCCGGGCACAGGCCGCGTCGACGTCGAATCCCGTACGGCGCAGCTGCACCCCCGGACCGAGCAGTGCCCAGTACGCCCCCGGCCCGCCGTACGGCATGCCCACGCTGCCCGGATTGATCACCAGGCGGCGGTCGACCAGCCGGGTGAACGGCATGTGGGTGTGCCCGCAGACCACGGTGCGCACCTCCGGGGGCAATCCGGCGAACACCTCGGCCCAGCGGGCCGGCCGGGAGTCGACGAGCACCACCTCCTCGTCGTCGCGGGGCGTGGCGTGGCAGAAGAGCACCGGACCGAGGCCGGCGACCGGGAGGGTGAGCGTCAACGGCAGCGCGGCCAGCAGAACCACCTGGTCGGCCCGGAGCTGTTCCGCCGCCCAGTTCGAGACGTCGTGCTCCGACGGTCGGCCGGCGCGGGCCTGCACCAGCTCCCGGTCGGCGTTGCCGCGTACCCAGCGGACCCGGGCACCCAGCCCGGTCAGCAGGTCCAACACCTCGACCGGCTGTGGGCCGGCCGCCACGTCACCGGTGACCACGATCAGGTCAGCGGCGGCCACCTCCGGCTCGGCCAGCACCGCCTCCAGCGCGGGCAACGCGCCGTGGACGTCGGAGAGCACCGCTACGCGTTCCAGCACCGGTCCAGGGTCGCGCCCGGCGGAGCGGGTTGTCGAGGGATTCTGCGCCGGGCAGAGCGGGTCATCACCGACCGGTCGACCGGGGCGGGCGGAACCGGCGCCGGAATGCCGACGAGCCAGGGCCGCCGGCGAGGGCGGTCCTGGCTCGGACGGTGAGGCGGTGCCGGTCAGACCCGGGCGCGGCGGGCGAGACGCTCCGGGTCGAGGATGATGATGCTCTTGCCGTCGAGTCGTAGCCAGCCCCGCGAGGCGAAGTCGGCGAGCGCCTTGTTGACCGTCTCGCGGGAGGCGCCGACGAGCTGAGCGATCTCCTCCTGGGTCAGGTCGTGGGTCACCCGCAGCACGCCGCCGTCGCGGGTGCCGAACCGGCCGGCCATCTGGAGCAGGTTCTTGGCGACCCGGCCCGGCACGTCGGTGAAGATCAGGTCGGCCAGCGAGTCGTTCGTCCGGCGCAGCCTACGGGCCAGCACCCGCAGCAGCTGCTCGGCGATCTCGGGCCGGTTGTTCAGCCAGGGCCGCAGCGCCTGCTTGCGCAGCCGGACCAGCCGGGTGTCGGTGACCGCCGTGGCGGTGGCCGTACGCGGACCCGGGTCGAAGAGCGACAGCTCGCCGACCATGTCCGACGGGCCCATCACCGCGATCAGGTTCTGCCGGCCGTCCGCTGCCCGACGCCCGACCTTGATCTTGCCTGACAGGAGGATGTAGAGACTGTCGCCGGGCTCGCCCTCGTTGAACACGATCTCGCCCTTGCGGACGTCGATCGTCTCCATCTCCTTGGCGAGCGCCTCGGCAGCCTCCGGGTCGACACCCTGGAAGATCCCGCTGCGGGCCAGTACCTCGTCCATCGCGCACCTCCGGTTGCGCGTTGCCGTCCCTCGGCCGGGTCCGCCGTCCGCTGATCCCTCGCGCGCCGCCAAGTCTAGGCGCACGTGAGGACGAATCAGAGCTGCACCCCGGGAAACTTGATCGTTGGGCGTAACCCCGCCGACCCGATCGGCCACTACGATCAGCCGCCCACACCACCTGCTCACCGACAGTTGTCGCCGCTGGTCGTAGGGTGTCCCGGTGCTTGGCGACCCGGTGTTGACCCACCGCTTCGAGGACGGATGGGACATACCGCTCCTGGTGTGGCGGGCCGGCTCACCGCTGCGGGCGGTCAGCTCCGGTCCGCTCGGTGGTGGGGTCGGCGTACGCCACTGGGTGGTCAACGCGACCGTGCCGATGTCGTACCACCGGGACGACCCGGCGGCCCACCTGGCTGAGCTCGCCGACCGGCTCGGCCTCGACGGGCCCGGGATCGGCCTACTCACCGGAGTGGACGTCGCCGAGGTGGTGACCCGGACCGACACCGGCGTCCGCGCCTGGGTCACCGTCGGCCTCGGCACCCCCCTCTGGGCCGCCGCCCCCGCCCAGCCCGCTACCCCCGAGCAGGGCGCTACCCCCGAGCAGGGCGCTGCTCCCGAGCAGGGCGTCGCCCCCGGCCAGGGCGGGACCCCCGGGCAGGGCGGGGCCCTAGCGCAGCGGGTGGGGACGGTCAACGTCGTCGTCTACGTGCCGGTGGCGCTCGGCGACGCCGCACTGGTGAACGCCGTCGCCACCGCCACCGAGGCGAAGTGCCAGGCGATCGGGGAACTCGGCCTACCGGGCACCGGCACCCCCACCGACGCGGTCACCGTGCTCTGCCCGCCGGCCGGCCGGGCGGAGCCCTACGGCGGCCCCCGGTCGACCTGGGGCGCCCCGTTGGCCCGGGTCGTCCACGCGGCGGTCCGCGACGGCGGGGCGGTGCCCTGCGTCCCGTGGTCGCAGCGGCGGTCGTGCTGAACTTCCGTCCGATCGGCCGTCGTCGGTCGATTACCCACCCGGTAGCGTCGCGGGCGATGTACTCTGCCGCCTTCTCCCAGTCCCGTCCCCGCCGCCGCGCCGCGTACGCCACCGGCGCGCTGCTCGCCGTGGTCCTCGCCGGCTGCGCCCAGCACGACACCCCGGACCCGGTCTGGCGTCCGGGTGGTGGCGGTGGCGCCAGCGGCTCCCCGGTACCGACCACCACCGGGGCGGCCGGCAAGGACGAGTCGGTGACCCTGTCGGCAACCGGGGACATCGTGATGGGGATGGCCCCGTCCCGGCTGCCCGCCAACGGCGGCAAGGGCTTCTTCGACGAGGTCAAGGGTGCGCTCAAGGCCGACCTGGTGATGGGCAACCTGGAGGAGCCGCTCACCACCGACACCGGCACCGGCAAGTGCGGCGCGAACGCCAGCAACTGCTACCAGTTCCGCGTCCCCCCGGAGTACGCCTCCCATCTCAAGGACGCCGGATTCCAGCTGCTCAACCAGGCCAACAACCACGGCTACGACTTCGGCCCGCAGGGCTACGAGAACACCCAGCAGGCACTGGAGAAGCACGGCCTTAAGCACACCGGGGCGCCGGACCAGATCACCGTGGTCGACGTCGGCGGGGTGAAGGTCGCGGTGGCCGGCTTCTCGTCGTACCCGTGGTCCAACAGCCTGGTCGACATCGACGCCGCCAAGGGGGTCGTCGAGAAGGCCGCCACCATGGCCGACCTGGTCGTGGTGCAGGTGCACATGGGTGGCGAGGGGTCGGACAAGACCCGGGTCCGGCCCGGCACCGAGATGTTCCTCGGCGAGAACCGGGGTGACCCGGTGAAGTTCTCCCACGCCATGATCGACGCCGGGGCCGACCTGATCGTCGGGCACGGTCCGCACGTGCTGCGCGGGATGGAGTTCTACCAGGGCCGGTTGATCGCGTACAGCCTGGGCAACTTCGCCGGGGGTGCCCGGTCGCTCAACCCGACCGGCCGGCTCGGCTGGGGCGGGGTGCTGAAGGTCTCCCTCAAGCCCGACGGCAGCTTCGCCGGTGGCTCGTTCACCTCCACCCGGATGAGTTCCGTGGGCAAGCCGGGGATGGACTCCGCCGACCAGGGGCTCGGGCTGGTCAAGCAGCTCAGCGGCAACGACTTCCCGCGTACCGGGGCGCGGTTCGACGGCAAGGGGAAGATCAGCCCGCCCGACGCCGGCTGACCCGGGGGCGTGCTCCGGCGGCCCGTCGGGGCGGCGACGTAGGCTGGCCGGCGTGACCATCAGCTCTCCCGGCCGGGTCGAGACGGAACTCGGCCGTACCCGGCGTGCCCGGCGGATCGGCCGGGCGCTGACCGAGGCGCACCCGGACGCCCACTGCGAACTCGACCACTCCACCGCGTTGGAGCTGGCCGTCGCCACGATCCTCTCCGCCCAGTGCACCGACAAGAAGGTCAACGAGGTCACCCCGAAGCTGTTCGCCCGCTATTCGACGGCGGCCGACTACGCCGGGGCGGACCGGGGCGAGCTGGAGGAGCTGATCCGGCCGACCGGGTTCTACCGCAACAAGACCGACTCGCTGATCAAGCTGGGCCAGGCCCTGACCGAGCGGTACGACGGCCGGGTCCCCGGCCGGCTGGCCGACCTGGTGACGCTGCCCGGGATCGGCCGCAAGACGGCCAACGTCATCCTCGGCAACGCCTTCGACGTCCCGGGGATCACCGTCGACACCCACTTCCAGCGGCTGGTGCAGCGCTGGGGGCTGACCATCCAGACCGACCCCGTCAAGATCGAACACGAGATCGGGGCGATCTTCCCCAAGCGGGAGTGGACCATGCTCTCCCACCGGATCATCTTCCACGGCCGGCGGGTCTGTCACGCCCGCAAGCCGGCCTGCGGGGCGTGCACCCTGAGCCGGCTCTGCCCGTCGTACGGGCTCGGGCCGACCGAGCCGGCCGCCGCCGCCAAGCTGCTCAAGGGCCCCCGGGCCCGGGAGCTCGCGGTCGCCGCCGGGGTCGACCCGGAGCTGGTGCCGGCACAGGCCGTCGTCGCGGAGGCACCGTGAAACGCCGGTTCGCCGCACTGCTCGTCCCGCCGCTGCTGGTCCTCGCCGGCTGCACCGCCGCCGCCGAGCCGACAGGCTCCGCCACCGGCCCCGACCGAGCCCCGCGCCCGTCGCCGTTCGCCGACTGCGCCACCCTGACCGCCCCGCCGGCCCCCGGCACCGCCGCCCCCACCGGGTCCGCCGGTGCCGCCGCCCCCACCGGGTCCGCCGGTGCCGGCGACGGCAGCGGTACGGCCGGCAGCCCGGCTCCGGCCGACGGTGGCGGCAGCCTCCTGCCCGAGCTGACGCTCTCCTGCTTCACCGGTGGGTCCCCGGTGGCGTTGCGCGACATCCACGGCCCGGCCGTGATCAACGTGTGGGCCTCCTGGTGCCCGCCCTGCCGCCAGGAGCTGCCCGCCTTCCAACGGCTCAGCGTCCGCGCCGCCGGCCAGCTCCAGGTGATCGGGGTGAACAGCCGGGACAGCCGGGACGGCGCGCAGGCCATCGGTGAGGACTTCGGCATCCGGTTCCCGGTGCTCTTCGACCAGGGCGAGGCGTTGCAACGGGAGCTGCGTCGCACGGCCGTGCCGCTCACCCTGCTGGTCGACGCGCAGGGGCGGATCCGGCACACCGACAACTCCGGCGCGCTCGACGACGCCCGCCTCGCCGACCTGGTCCGCCGGCACCTCGGTCTGGCGGTGCCCGCGTGAGGCCGACCCCCGGTGCCGGGCCGACCCGGTGAATCCCCGTCCGCCGTCCTGGTTCGACCCGCTGCTGGACCGGCTCGGCACCGCCCGTGCCGAGGACTTCACCCGATTGACCACCCCCGAGGAGGGCGGCCGGGAAAGCGCGGTGCTGGTGCTGCTCGGTGAACAGCCCGGCGTCGGCCCCGACGTGCTGGTCCTACAACGGGCCGCCACGCTGCGCAACCACGCCGGCCAACCGGCCTTCCCCGGCGGCGCGGCCGACCCGGAGGACGCCGACGCGCGGGCCACCGCGCTGCGCGAGGCCAACGAGGAGGTCGACCTCGACCCGGCCAGCGTGACCGTCCTCGCCGAGCTGCCGAAGCTCTGGATCCCGGTCAGCGACTTCGTGGTCACCCCGGTGCTGGCCTGGTGGCACAGCCCGCACCCGGTGCACCCCCGGGAGCCGGCCGAGGTGGCGCACGTCGCGCGGCTGCCCGTCGCCGAGTTGGTCGACCCGGCCAACCGGCTGCGGGTCCGCCACTCCAGCGGCTGGATCGGCCCGGCGTTCTCCGTCCGGGGGATGCTGGTCTGGGGTTTCACCGCCGGAGTGCTGGCCGCCCTGCTGGAGATGGGCGGTTGGGCCCGGCCGTGGCCCTGGTCGCGGGTGGTCGAGCTGCCGCCGACCGGGGCCACCCCGGCCCCCTCGGCCGGCACCGACGAGGCCGACGAACTGGCCGGCCCGCTGACCTGACCGTCACGTTCCGCATCCACAGCGCCGCACGGGTGTCCGGTGCACGTACCCTTGACCGGTGTCGGCCGTGGATCTCGTTCTGCTCCTGCTCATGCTGGTGTTCGCGATCAGCGGATACCGTCAGGGCTTCGTCATCGGGGCGTTGTCGTTCTCCGGGTTCTTCCTGGGTGCGCTCATCGGTCTCCAGCTCGGGCCGTTGCTGGCCCGACAGTTCGTCGACAGCGGGACACGGGTGCTGGTCTCCCTGGTCGCGGTGTTCGGGCTCGCCGTGCTCGGCCAGGCGCTGGCCGGTTGGCTCGGCTCCCACCTGCGACGCACGATCACCAACGACACCGCCAGGCGGGCCGACGACATCGGGGGCGCGTTCGTCTCGATCCTCGCGGTGATGCTGGTGGCCTGGCTGGTCGCGGTCCCGCTGGGCTCCTCGTCGCTGCCCTGGTTGGCCGCCTCGGTCAAGAACAGCGCGCTGCTGACCGTGGTGGACCGGGTCCTGCCCGACCAGGCCCAGGAGTTGTCCACCGCGCTGCGGGACACCGTCGACACCAACGGGTTCCCCGACGTGTTCAACGGGCTGGGCCGTACCTCGGCGCGGCAGGTCGCCCCACCGGACCCGGCGCTGGCCGGCTCCCAGGTGGTGGCGAACAGCCAGCGGGCGGTGGTGAAGGTGCTGGGTTCCGCGCCGAGCTGCTCACGCCGGATCGAGGGTTCCGGCTTCGTCTACGCCGACGACCGGGTGATGACCAACGCGCACGTGGTGGCCGGCACCCGTACCGTCGCGGTCGAACTGCGCGGCGAGCGGTACGACGGTGAGGTCGTCGTCTACGACCCGGACCGCGACCTGGCCGTGCTGTACGTGCCGGGGCTGCCCGGTCCGTCCCTGCGCTTCGCCGCCGGGCAGGCCGGCAGCGGCGCGGACGCGATCGTGCTGGGTTTCCCCCTCGACGGCCCGTACGACGCCCGGCCGGCCCGGATCCGGGACGTGGACCGGATCGAGGGCCCGGACATCTACAACGCCAGCAAGGTGAACCGGGAGATCTACACGATCCGGGCGCTGGTGCGCAGCGGGAACTCCGGCGGCCCGCTGGTCTCCTCCAACGGCCTGGTGCTCGGGGTGATCTTCGCGGCGGCGGCGGACGACCCGAACACCGGTTTTGCGGTCACCGCCGAGGAGGCCCGACCGGTGGCGCTGGCCGGCGCGGAGCGTACCCGTGGGGTGGCCACCGGCGACTGCACCTGAGCCCGCCGACGCCTCCCGACCGGCCGGGACCGGGGTCAGCCGGCGGTCGGGCGGGACCCGGGGTCAGCCGACGGCCGGAGCGTGGGCGGGCGGGGTGTCCCCGCCCGCCGGGGCGCGGCCGGGCAGCTTGGCCCGGCCCCAGGTCAGTGAGCGGTCGAGCACCGCCCGCGCCATGATCACCACACAGGTGCCGCCGTTGACGAAGGACGCCACCACGTCGCTCGGGTGGTGCATGCCCCGGTACATCCGGGTCACCGCAACCCCGACCGGCACCAGCACCAGCAGGGTCCACCAGGTGACCTTGCCGGCGGTGCTCCTGGCCCGCAGCGCCAGCAGCAGCGCGATACCGGCATAGAGGGCGACCGACGCCGAGGTGTGGCCGGACGGGAAGCTCGACGTCGGCGGGGAGACGTCCATGTGTTCCACCGCCGGGCGCTGCCGGTCGATGGCCATCGTGGTGAGCAGGAAGACCAGCGCCTGGGCGGTCACCGCCGCGCAGAGGAACAGCGGCTCCCGCCAGCGGTGCAGCACCAGCCGGAGCACCAGCGCCACCAGCACGGTGACCACGACGATCAGTTGGGTGCTGGCCAGCGTGCTGAACACCAGCGAGACGTCGTTCCACCCGCCGGTGCGGTCGGCGGCCAACTCCCGGTTGACCGTGTCCTCCACGGTCAACGGCCAGACGTCGTCGAGGACCCGGGTCACCAGCAGCCCGAGCAGGACCATGAAGGCGAGCAGCAGGGTCACCGGGAGAAGGACCCGCTTGGCGACCTGCGCAGCGATGGCGGACATGGCCGCCCAGTACCCCCGCCGGTGGCCCGCTACGCGTACGGGCCCGGTCGATCGGCCACTTCCGGCGACACCCCGTCCACGGTGGCCCGGGTGGCCGGCAGCCCGGCCTGCTCCCGCCAGGTGCGCAACGCCGCCGTGGTGGCCGCCGCCACCGCCACCCCCAGCAGGCAGCCGCCGAACACGTCGCTGGCCCAGTGCACGCCCAGCGCCACCCGACTCAGCCCGGTCACCCCGACCAGCAGCACGGCTGCCGTCCAGAGCAGCACCCGGGCCACCGGGCGGCCCCGGGTGAACGGCAGGAACACCAGCAGCAGCACCCCCGCCGCGAGGGTCGCGTTCAGCGCGTGCCCGGACGGGAAGGAGAACCCGGCGGCGCGGGCCACCGGGTCGAGCAGCTCCGGTCGTTCCCGGCCGACGAGCAGCTTCAACAGCGCACCGAGCGCCCCGCCGACGGCCATCGTGGTGACCACCCAGAGCGCCAGCCGGCGGGCTCCGCGACGCCACGACCACACCACCACGACCAGCGCGGCCACCCGCAGCGGCCCCGGCGAGGCCAGGTGCGTCCACGCCTTCATCGCCCGCACCCACACCGGATGGTCGGCGGCGAACCGGTGCAGGGCGTCGGTGACCGCGGCGTCCAGGTCGTGCAGCGGCGACCAGGCCCCCACCACCAGCACCGCCAGCAACGCGAACGGCACCAGCAGCAGGAACGCCGCCGCCGACGCCAGGGTCAACCGCAACCCGAGCGAGTGGTCCCGGTCCAGGCGGCGGTCCCGCCAGGACCGTTCCGACGGGGGTACGGAGGTACGCGGGCCGGAGGAACTCATGCGCCCTGCTCTACCCACCCGCGCCCGATCTCAGGCCCGGTTCAACGGCCCCACAACCGGAACCGGCGCACCATCAACGCCACCCCGGTGACCAGGGCGACCATCACGGCTACCCCGGTCCACAGCCGGCGGGGGGCGGCGTCGTCGGCACCGCCGGCCGGCTGGGCCGTCCACCGGGTCTGCTGGCGGGGTGCGGCGAAGCCGAGCGGGTCGCTGCCGGTGCCCCCGGCCCGGGTGTCGTCGGCGGCACCGGGGGCGGGGCCGAACCCGACCACCCCGGGGGAGTCGTTGTCGTCCAACGGGTTGCGGTAGATCAGCGGCACGTCGGCGGTGAGCGCGGCGACCGGGTCGACCAGGCCGTACCCGAAGCGGTCGTCCCGGCCGGTCGGACCGATGTCCTTCGCGGTGCTCAGCAGGCGGTTCACCACGTCCCCGGCGGACATCTGCGGGTAGCGGGCGCGGACCAGGGCGGCGGTCGCCGTCACCAGCGGCGCGGCGAAGCTGGTGCCCTGCACCCCCCAGTAGTTGCTCGGCGGGCGGGCCCCGACCAGGCCGGTCGCCGGAGCGGTCAGCGTGGTGGCGTGGCCGGTGATCGAACCGGACCACAGGTTCTCACTGTCGCGTTCCAGACCGGCCACCGCGATCACCCCCGGCTCCCGGGCCGGATACCAGACCTTCGACGTGGTGGAGGTGGCGACGTTGCCGGTGCAGGCCACCACCACCACGTCCCGGGCGAACGCGTAGTCCAGCGCGGCGGCCAGGGCCGGGCTGTCGCCGCTGCCACCCAGCGACAGGTTGATCACGCGGGCGCCGTTGTCGACCGCCCAGCGCACCCCCTTGGCGACGATCATCGCGTCGTCGTAGCGGTTCTCGTCGTCGAGCACCCGGACCGGCAGGATCCGGGCGTCCGGCGCGAGCCCGACCACCCCCCGCCGGTCGTCGCCGCGCCCGGCGATCAGGCTGGCCACCGTGGTGCCGTGCCCCACCGGGTCCGGCTCGTCGCCACCGGCGGGGGAGACCAGGTCCATGCCGGGCAGCACCTGGCCGACCAGGTCGGGGTGGCCACCGTCCACCCCGGAATCGATCACCGCGACCGTCACGCCGCGCCCGGTCGAGGTACGCCAGGCGGTGGCCGCGTTCAGCTCGTCGAGCTGGAACTGGTCGTCGCGGACCCGGTCGGCACGGGCCTGCACCGGGGCGAAGTCGGGTTCGGCCAGCGGGGTGCCGGTGCGCGCCCCGGCCAGCGCGGCCGGACGGCCGGCCACCGTGGAGACCGACGACGGGGCCGGCATGGAGGCGGGGACCGCGGCGGCAGCCGGAGGTGGGGCCGTGCCCAACACGGTGACGGTGGTCGCCGCGACACCGAGCAGCGCCCGCCCGGCGAACCGGTGCAGCGCCGTCGGGGAGCCCTGCCCAACCCTGGTCACATCGTCAGCCATTCATCACGGGACACCTGCTGCACGGAGATTACCGGTTCTCCCCGCCGACACGGCACGTTCCGGCACACCCGGATCACGGTGGCGGCAGATGGGCCAGTTGCACGAGGCGTACGCCCTCGCGTCGGGTGACCAGCCGGCCACGCCCCGCCGGCAACGGACCCGGCCGGACCGCACCCACCAACTGCCCCTCGTCGGGGCTGCCGCTCATCACCAGTCCGGCGGTGGACAACTCGCGCAGGCGCTGCACGATCGGCTCGTACTGGGACCGGCCGGCGCCACCGCAGCGGCGGGCCAGCACCAGGTGCAGGCCGACGTCACGGGCCTGGGGCAGATGCTCCTCCAACGCCCGCAGCGGGTTCGCCGGACCGCTGGCCACCAGGTCGTAGTCGTCGACCAGGATGAACAGTTCCGGGCCGGACCACCAGGAACGGTCCCGCAACTGCGCCGGGGTGACCTCCGGGCCGGGCAGTCGACCCTGCATGTAACCGGCGACCGACTCGATTAACTCGGCGGTGTGTGCCGCCGCCGTCCCGTACCCGATCAGGTGGTCGGTCTCGACGGTGCCGAGCAGGCTGCGCCGGTAGTCGACCAGGATCACCCGGGCCTGCTCCGGGGTGAACCGGTCGATGATCGAGGTGGCCAGCGCCCGCAGGAACGACGACTTGCCGCACTCGGCGTCACCGAAGACCACGAAGTGCGGCTCGGTGGTGAAGTCGAGCAGCACCGGGCGCAAATCCGCCTCGGCGATCCCGACCGGGAACGCCAGGCCGGTGCCGGCACCCTTGTCCAACTCGGCGTACGGCAGCACCGGGGGAAGCAACCGCACCCGGGGGGCGACCGGGCCCGACCAGGCACCGGCGACCGCCTTCACCAGATCCCCGGTGTCCCCGCCGGTGAGCTGCGGCAGGGCCGTGAGCAGGTGCAGGCTCTGCGCGGTGATCCCCCGGCCCGCCTGCTCCGGCACCCCGGCCGCCGCCGCCCGCTTCACCACCGAGTCCGACGGGTCGCCCAGACGCAGCTCCACCCGGGAACCGAACAGGTCCCGGATGCCGGGCCGGAAGTCCAGCCAACGCACGGCGCTCGCCACCACGTGCACCCCGTAGGACAGACCCCGGGTGGCCAGGTCGGTGATCAGGGGTTCCAGGTCGTCGTACTCGCCGCGCAGGGTGGCCCAGCCGTCCACGACGAGGAACACGTCACCGAACGGGTCGACGGTGGGCTGACCGGCGGCGGTGAGTGCCCGGCGGCGGTCACGCCACGCCGCCATCGACTCCACCCCGAGCTCGGCGAAGCGGCGTTCCCGCTCGGCGAGCAGGGTGGCGACCTCCCCGACGGTACGCCGGACCACCGTCGGGTCGGCCCGGCCGGCCACCCCGCCCACGTGCGGCAGCTCCCGCAGCGCGGTCAACCCGCCGCCACCGAAGTCCAGGCAGTAGACCTGCACCTCGGTCGGCGTGTGGGTGAGCGCCAGCGCGCAGACCAACGTCCGCACCGCGTGCGACTTGCCGCTCTGCGGTGCCCCGACCACGGCCACGTGCCCGGCCGGCCCGCCCAGCGCCAACCACAGCAGGTCGCGTCGCTGCTCGTACGGCTTGTCGACGATCGCCACCGGCACCTGGAGGCCACCGTGCAGCTCCGGGTTGGCGAAGCCCAGGCCACGCTGCGGGTCGACGGTGGGCGGACCGAGCAACTCGTCCAGGGTGGGCGCGTGCTCCAGCGGCGGCAGCCACACCTGGTGGGCCGGCGGACCCTGCCCGGCCAACCGGCCGACCAGCGTGTCGAGCAGGGTCTCGGCGGTCTCCCCGACGGCCGGCAGGGCCACCGGGGCGACCGGTTCCGGCACCGGGACGAGGTGGGTGGAGAAGGCGAGCAGCCGGGCCACCCCGCCCGCCCCGCCGCCGGTCCCCCCGCTGCGCCGCCGGACCGGCCCGGAGACGTACGCGGCCCGGAACCGGACCAGCGGGTCGGTGCCGGCGCGCAGGTAGCCGTGCCCGGGGGAGCGGGGCAGCTCGTGGGCGTCCGGCACCCCCAGCACCGTGCGGGACTCCAACGCCGAGAAGGTCCGCAACCCGATCCGGTACGACAGGTGGGTGTCCAACCCGCGCAGCCGCCCCTCCTCCAGCCGCTGGCTGGCCAGCAGCAGGTGCACGCCGAGTGACCGGCCGAGCCGACCGATCTGCACGAACAGGTCGATGAAGTCGGGCTTGGCCGACAGCAGCTCGGAGAACTCGTCGCAGACCAGCAGCAGTGACGGCAGCGGGGCGAGCGGCGCACCGGCCGCCCGGGCCCGCTCGTAGTCGCGCAGGCTGGCGAAGTTGCCGGCCCGGCGTAGCAGCTCCTGGCGGCGCATCAGCTCGCCGTTGATGGCGTCCACCATCCGGTCGACCAGCGGCAACGCGTCGACCAGGTTGGTGATCACGGCGGCGGTGTGCGGCAGCCGGTCGAAGGAGGCGAAGGTGGCTCCGCCCTTGAAGTCGACAAGCACGAAGTTGAGCTGCTCCGAGCTGTGCGTGGCGGCCAACGCCAACACCAGGGTACGCAGCAGCTCCGACTTGCCGGAGCCGGTCGCGCCGATCAGCAACCCGTGCGGGCCCATCCCGTCCTGCGCGGACTCCTTGAGGTCCAGCTCGACCGCGCCGCCGTCCACGCCGACGCCGATCGGCACCCGCAGCCGGTCGCGGGGTGAGCGGGGCAGCCAACCCTGGTCGGCGGTGAACCCCTCCGGATCGCCGAGCCCGAGCAGCTCGGGAAGGTCGAGTTCGGCACCGGGGGTGGCCTCGGTGCCCCGGCTGACGGCGGCGAGCCGCAGCGGGGCGAGCCGGCGGGCGACCGCCTCCGCGTCGGCGACGTCCAGCCGGTCGGCGCGGCCCACCTCGGCGTGCCCCTCGGCCGACCAGGAGTGCAGCCGGCCGGCCCGGACCTCCAGCAGCAGGGCGAACCGGTCCAGCAGGCGCGGCGGCGGGGTGTCCAGGTCGAGCACGGTGACCGCGTCGATGCCGCCGTCGCCGGTCAGTTCGGTGGCGTCGGTCAGGTCGCCGCCGTCGAGGAGCACCACCACGTGCGGGCCGTCGGTGGCCGGCCCGGCCGGGCTGAACCGGGACCGGCTGGCCAGCACCTCGCCGAGGAGCCGTTCCAGCTCGACGGCGGAGCTGGCGACCAGCCGGACCGGGCCCAGCGCGTCGACCCTGCTCGGGTGGTGGGCGTGCGGCAGCCACTTGACCCACTCCCAGTGCCGCCGCCGTTCCGGGCCGGCGCAGACCGCGACGAGCAACTCGTCGGGGGCGTGGAAGACGGCGAGCTGGGTGAGCATCGCGCGGGCCAGCGCCTGCGCGTCGGGCGACCCCGTGCCGCCGCTCTCCGCCGCCCCGCCGGTGCCGTCGGACCGCCCACCCCGGACGAAGACCCGGGCGAAGCTGCGCAGCGACAGCGCCACCGGCAGGTCCGGCACCACCGAGTACGCGTCGAGGAAACGCCGCAGCGCCCCGGCGGTCATCGGCTCCAACTCCTCCAGGGGGCGGGTGACCGGCGGGACCAGCGGGGTGGCCAGCGTCTGCGGCCCGACGGCGATCCGGACCACACCGAAGTCCGGGTCGCCGGGGCGGCGTTCCCAGACCCGGTGGCTGTCCACCGTCGACCAGAGCCGACCCGGGTCCGGGTGCCGGTAGTACAGCCCGGCACGCTGCTGCCGGGCGGTCTGCCGGACCCGTCGCCGCAGCCCGGTCAGGTGCCGCAGGTACTCCCGGCGGGCGGCCATCATCTCCGACTTCCTCGGCGTGCCGGAGGCACTGCCCCAGGAGGTCATCAGCATCGCCACCGAGGAGAGCCCGAACATGCCGCCCACCACGTACGAGTAGGCGCCGCCGCCCCGACCGAACATCATCGCCATCGCCACCGTGCCACCCAGCATCGGCAGCACCATCAGTGCCTGCTGCCAGCGTCCGCCGGTGACCACGGGGATCTCCGGCGGGCCCTCCACGGGCAGCTCGCCGACCGGGATCTCCGGCGCGGGCCGGCGCGGTGGCCGCTTGATGACGACAGTGGACAAAAGGCACCTCCCTGTGGCGCTCGGTAACCCGAACCTGGCTCATCGTAGGTAAAGTGCGCGTCGTCCGTCAGCCACCGCTCCCGATCGATATGGAGTCCAGTCGATGACAACCGGGCTGGCCAGGGTCACCATCAGCGCCCCCGGGCGCCGCGTCGACGTGGCCCTGCCGGAGCAGGTGCCCCTGGCCGAACTGCTCCCCGAGGTGCTGCGGCACGCCGGCGAGGGGTTGGCCGACGACGGCGAGCGGCACGGCGGCTGGGTGCTGCGACGCACCGACGGCGCGGTCCTGGTGACCGCGCAGCCGCTGCTGCCGCAGGGGGTGCGCGACGGCGAGGTGCTGCACCTGGTGCCCGCCCACGACCAGTGGCCCGAGCTGGAGTACGACGACGTGGTCGAGGCCATCGCCGACGGCGCCCGCCGCCGGGGGGCCGCCTGGTCGGCGGCGACCACCCGGGCCGCCGTACTGGCCGGGGCGGGGGTGCCGCTGGCCGTGGGGCTGCTCGCCGTCCTGGCCGCCGGGCCGGGGCAACCCGCCGGCTGGCCCGCCGCGGGCGCGGTGGCGCTGCTGCTCACCCTCGCCGCCACGATCGCCTCCCGGGCGTACGGCGACGGCCCGACCGGGGCCACCCTCGGCGGCTACGCCCTGCCGTACGCCGCGACGGCGGGTGCCCTCGCGGTCAGCTCCGGGGACCCGGTCGGGTCGGTGCAGCCGCTGCCCTGGCTCGGCGCACCCGAACTCCTCGCCGGTGCGGTGGCGCTGCTCCTGGCCGCCGTCCTGGGTCTGCTCGGCGTCGCCACCCGGCTGCGGGTCTTCGTGGCCGGCGCGACCGTCGGCGCGGTGGGTACGCTCGCCGGCCTGGGTGGGCTGCTGCTCACCTCGGCCGCCACCGCCGCCGTACTGCTCTGCGTGCTGGTCTTCGCCCTCGGGGTGCTGCCGTTGGCGGCGATCCGGCTGGGCAAGGTGCCGCTGCCGCCGATCACCCTGCCGGACGCCCCGACGGGCGGCCCGGACGGGGTGCGGGACCTGCCGGACCGGGGTCGGGTGTACGCGGCGGTGGCCCGCAGCGAGGAGATGCTGACCGGGATGCTGCTCGGGCACGCCACCCTGGTCGTCGCGACCGTGTCGGTGCTCGCCGTCACCGGCGGCGTCGCCGGGCGGGTGCTGGTGGCGGTCGGGGCGGCGGTGCTGCTGCTGCGGTCCCGGCTGTTCGTGGCGGTCCGGCACCGGGTGCCCCCGGTGGTCGCCGGGCTGGCCGGGTTCGTGGTGCTCGGCGCGGTGCTCGCCGGCCGTTCCGGTGCCCTCGGGCTGCTGGCGTTGAGCGGGGGAGGGCTGTTCGTCGCCCTGCTCGCCGTCGCCGCCGGTACGACGTACGCCCGGCGACCGGTCTCGCCATACCTCGGTCGGGTGGCTGACCTGACGGACACCGCGCTGGTGGTGTCGGTGGTGCCGGTGGCCTGCGCGGTGCTGGACCTCTACGACACCGCCCGGGGCCTGCTGGGCTGAGGCCGACCGGCCGCCCTGTCACGCCGCAGGCCCGGACCACCGGGGTCCGGGCCTGCGGCGGAGCTGGTGGGTCAGTGGGCGGTGCCGCCCTGCGCCTCGGCGTCGCGGGCCCGCTGGTAGGACGCCAACACCTCGGCCTCGGCCTCGACCCGGCCGACCCAGGTGGCACCCTCGACCGACTTGCCCGGTTCGAGATCCTTGTAGACCTCGAAGAAGTGCTGGATCTCCAGCCGGTCGAACTCGCCCAGGTGGTGGATGTCGCGCAGGTGCTCCTGGCGGGGGTCCTCGTAGGGCACGCAGAGGACCTTGTCGTCGCCGCCCTTCTCGTCGGTCATCCGGAACATGCCGATGGTGCGGCAGCGGATCAGGCAGCCCGGGAAGGTCGGCTCGGGCACCAGCACCAGCGCGTCCAGCGGGTCGCCGTCCTCGCCGAGGGTGCCCTCGATGAAGCCGTAGTCGGCTGGGTACTGGGTCGACGTGAACAGGGTGCGGTCCAGCCGGATCCGGCCGGTCGCGTGGTCCACCTCGTACTTGTTTCGGTGACCCTTCGGGATCTCAACCGTGACGTCGAAATCCATCTCCCACGCTCCCTCGTCTGCCCACGCTGGCTGAACGGAACCACTGACGCCCCCGGTGCGGATGAATGGCCACCCGTCGGCTCCGGACGCCGCATAGTCTTCGGACCGAAGTAGTGTCACCCAGGCGAGTTCGGCGGCGGGAGGAGGGGGTCGTGGGGAGGGAAGATTCACACTACCGCCCGGAGGGGGTTGACGGCCGGGGTTCGGGGCGACCCGTGACCGGCGGGGCCACCGGCCGGGTGTCGGTGCCCGACGCGAACGTCCCACGCCGCCCGGAGTCGACCCCCGAGTCACCGTCGGCCGCTGGTCGGGCCGCCGACCAGCCGCCCCCGCCGGTCTGGCGTCCACCGGCCACGGCCGCCGCCGGTCGCGCGGCCGTCGGCTCCGCCCCGGCAGCCCCGCACTCCGGCTCCGCGCAGGTCCCGCCGCACGCCGGTAGCGCCCCGGCCGCGCCGCACTCCGGCTCCGCGCAGGTCGCGCCGCACGCCGGCAGTGCACCGGCCACGCCGCACGCCGGGTCCGCGCAGGTCGCGCCGCACCGTGGCGCGGCGTCGGTCTCCCCCGGGGGCGGGATGCCGTCGCCGCCCGTCCATTCGTCGTCACCTGCCCAGCCGGGGTCGACTGGTCATCCTTCGCCTGCCCACCCGTCGTCGGCTGGCCAGCCGGGGCCGGCGTCGCGTCCCGTACCCCCCGGTTCCGCGCCGGTCACCGGCCCACCGGGGGCGGCCGGTGGGCCGCCGCGTCGTCGTCGGCGGTGGGTGCCGGTGCTGCTGGTCGTCGTGCTGCTGGTCGGCCTCGCCGGGGCGGCGGCGGTGCTCCGGCCCGGTCCGGTCGCCGGCTGGCTGGGCGCGGACCCCACCCCGTCGCCCTCCGCGCGTCCCCCCGAGCCCGATCCGTCCCCGGTGCTCGCCGGCCCCGACGCCGCCGCCCCGGTGCCGACCCCCGCCGGGGTACGCGCCGCGGTCGAGCCGCTGACCGGTGCCGCCGCCCTGGGTAGCCGGGTGAACGTGTCGGTGGCCGACGTGGTGAGCGGCGAATCGCTGTACGCCAGGGGCGGCGACGACGGCACCGTCCCCGCCTCGGTCACCAAGCTCGCAACCGGGGTGACCGTGTTGAAGGCGCGGGGCCCCGGCTACCGGATCGCGACCCGCGTGCTCGCCGGGGCGAACCCGGGCGAGGTGGTGCTGGTCGGTGGGGGCGACCCGACCCTGGCCGTCGACAAATCCGGCTTCTATCCCGGTGCCGCCCGGCTCGACACCCTCGCCGCCCAGGTCAAGCAGGCCCTCGGCCGCACCGCCCCGACCCGGGTGGTGGTCGACTCGACCCTCTTCCCCGGCCCGGTCCACGGTCCCGGCTGGGACGCGGACATCCCGACCGGCGGCTTCGGCGCGTCGATCACCGCGCTGATGACCGACGGCGCACGCCAGGACCCGGCGGGGGCGCGGAAGAACTTCGCCGACAGCCACGGTGCGGCCACCCGGTACGCCGAGCCCGACCTGGCCGCCGGCCGCTCCTTCGCCCGACTGCTCGGCCTGCCGGAGACCGGGGTGGTCCGGGGCACCGCCCCGGCGGCCGGCGGCGCGACGGAGGGTGGCGCACCCGCGCCCGGCACCGAACTGGGCAAGGTCGAGTCGCTGCCCATGATCCGGCTGGTCGACATCATGATCACCGACAGCGACAACGTGATCGCCGAGGCGCTGGCCCGCCAGGTCGCCCTGGCCCGCAACCAGCAGGCGTCCTTCGCCGGTGGCGCGGCGGCGATGGACGAGGTGATCGGCGAGCTGGGCCTGCCGGCCGACGAGATCAGCCTCGCCGACGCCAGCGGACTGTCCCGGAGCAACCGGATCAGCCCCTCGCTGCTCACCGACCTGATCGCGTTGGCCGGCAACGGCACCCACCCGGAGTTGACCGCCATCTTCGGCGGCCTCCCGGTGGCCGCCTGGTCGGGCACCCTCGGCACCCGGTACGAGTCGACGTCCACCGCCGCCGGGGCCGGCGTGGTCCGGGCCAAGACCGGCACCCTGACCGGGGTGCACGCCATCGCCGGCCTGGTGACCACCCGCGACGGCCGGCTGCTCACCTTCGCCGTGCTCACCGACCAGGCGCCGGGCGGCGACCCGGAGGTGACCCGGGCGGCACTGGACCGGATCGCCGGTGCACTGGCCGGCTGCGGCTGCCGCTGAGCGGGTCCGGTCGCCTGCCGCTGAGCGGTCCCCGTCCGCCCGCTGCCGTCCAGCGGGTCGCGCCCGGGCCGGCCGTCGAGCAGCCAGTCGTGCGGAACCGGCCGGGGTGTCGCGGCGCGGGTACGGTGGGTGGCATGGCGCAGTTCGTGGACTGGGATCTGGCCGCCGCCACCGCGGGGGCGCTGAGCAAGTCGGGCCCCCGCGTGTCGTACGCGGAGGCCACCGAGGTGGTCGGCGATCTACGCCGGCTCACCGACGAGGCGGCCGGGCACGTCGCCGACTACACGGGGCTGCGCCCGCAGGTGGGTCATCCGCCGGTGCGGGTGGTGGACCGGCGGGACTGGGCGGCCACCAACATCGCCGGCCTGCGGGAGGTGATCACCCCACTGGTCAGCCGGCTCTCCGGCGACAAGCCGCCAGGCGTACTCACGGAGGCCGTCGGCTCCCGGCTCACCGGGGTGCAGGCCGGCACCGTGCTGGCGTACCTCTCCGGCCGGGTGCTCGGCCAGTACGAGGTCTTCTCCGCCGACCCGGGTCAGCTGCTGCTGGTCGCGCCGAACATCGTCGAGGTGGAGCGCAAGCTCGGTGCCGACCCGCGCGACTTCCGGCTCTGGGTGTGCCTGCACGAGGTCACCCACCGCACCCAGTTCACCGCCGTGCCGTGGATGCGGGCGTACTTCCTCGGTGAGGTGCAGGCGTTCGTGGACGCCTCCCAGGGCACCGAACACCTGGTCGAGCGCCTGCGCAGGGGGGTGTCCACCCTCTCCGACGCGGTACGCGACCCGGACAGCCGCACCAGCGTGCTGGACATCGTGCAGACCCCGGCGCAGCGGGCGGTGCTGGACCGGCTGACCGCGCTGATGACCCTGCTGGAGGGGCACGCCGAGTTCGTGATGGACGGCGTCGGCCCGCAGGTCATCCCCAGCGTGGAGCGGATCCGGGCGGGGTTCAACCGCCGCCGCGAGGCGGGCAACCCGCTGGAGAAGGCGATCCGCCGGCTGCTCGGCGTGGACGTCAAGATGCGCCAGTACGCCGAGGGGCGCAAGTTCGTGCACGGCGTGGTCGAGCAGGTGGGCATGGCCGGCTTCAACAAGATCTTCGGTTCGCCGCTGACCCTGCCCCGGCTGGACGAGCTGGGTGACCCGGCCGCCTGGGTGGCCCGGGTACACGGCCCGGCCGGCGCCACCCCGACCGCCGGCTGACCCCGGTGGCCGGTCGGCCCAGCTCCGTCGACCCGGTGGCCGGGGACAGCTCCGTCGGCCCGGCCGTGGGTCCGGTGGTTGGGGACAGCGCTGTCGGCCCGACCGTCGGCCCGGTGGTCGGGCAGAGCGGTGCCGAGCCGGTGGGCGGAACCAGTTGCGTCGACCCGACAGTGGCCGGACGGCACGTTCGCGGTGCCCCGCCCGGGGTGGCCCTCGCGCCGTCGGTGGCCACCCTCCGGGTCGCGGTGCGCCGTGCCCTGGCCGGGTTGCCCGCTGACGGGCCGGTACTGGTGGCCTGCTCGGGCGGGCCGGACTCGCTCGCCCTCGCCGTCGCCACCGCCTTCGTGACGTCCCGGCTCGGGCGGCG
The DNA here is from genome assembly GCF_040678915.1 of Micromonospora sp. NPDC049257. Taxonomy (NCBI): domain Bacteria; kingdom Bacillati; phylum Actinomycetota; class Actinomycetes; order Micromonosporales; family Micromonosporaceae; genus Micromonospora; species Micromonospora sp. NPDC049257. Next base: position 276,340 of record NZ_JBFAQU010000005.1, on the reverse strand, counting down.
GGCCGCTCTGGTGACCGTCGACCACGGGTTGCAGGCCGGGTCGGCCGAACGTGCCGCCGCCGTCGCCGACTGGGCTGCGAGCGTCGGGTTCGATCCGGTCGAGGCGGTGCCGGTGACGGTGGCCGGCCGGCCGGGGGGGCCCGAGGCGGCCGCCCGGCAGGCCCGCTACCAGGCGCTCTCGGACGCCGCCCGCCGGCATCGGGCCAGTGCCGTCCTGCTCGGACACACCCGCGACGACCAGGCCGAGACGGTGCTGCTGGCGCTCGCCCGGGGGGCCGGCCCGCGCGGGCTGGCCGGGATGCCCGCCCGGCGGGACCTGGCCGGGGTGCCGCTGCTGCGCCCCCTGCTCGACGTCACCCGGGCACAGACCCGCGACGCGTGCGCGGCGTCGGGCCTGACCCCGTGGCAGGACCCGCACAACACCGATCCGTCGTACGCGCGGGCCCGGGTCCGCGCCGACGTGCTGCCGGCCCTGGTCACCGCCCTCGGCGAGGGGGTCCTGGACAATCTGGCCCGGACAGCCCGACTGCTCGCCGCCGACACCGCCGCCCTGGACGACCTGGCCGCCGCCGCCCTCGCCACCCCGCCACCCCCATCCGACGGGGCGGCAGTCGACCGGCCTCCCCTGCGGGACGGTGGGGGCTTGTCCGTCGTGGCGCTGGCCGGATTGCCGGGGGCGGTCCGCAGCCGGGTGCTGCACGCCTGGGCGCGGGAGTTGGGGGCCCCACCCGGTGCGCTCTCCCACCGGCACGTGGACGCGCTGGACGCGCTGGTCACCGCCTGGCGGGGGCAGGGTGCGACGGCGCTGCCCGGCGGGGTACGCGTCGGCCGTCGGGGCGGCCGGCTGCTGCCCGTCGGCTGAGCACATCCGATCGGGGTCCGTCGGCTGGGCGCGCCCGAGTGGGGGACCCGTTGGCTGGGCGCGTCCCGAGCGGGGATCCGTTGGCTGGCCGAGTGCGCCTCAGGCAGGGTGGCCGGGGGCGGGGGAGTGATCAGATTGCGTTTTGAGCATTCGGGCCGGCATGTCGTCTCCATTTTCGCAATCTGATCATGATGCGCCGAGCGCCGAGCGCCGAGCGCCGAGCGCCGAGCGCCGAGCGCCGAGCGCCGAGCGCCGAGCGTCGAGCGTCGAGCGCCGAGCGTCGAGGCGCCCGCGCAGCGGCGTGGCCGCGTACCCGTGGGGGTGGGTTGGGGTGGTGCGGTAGACAGGGCTGATGGCGTACCCCCGCAGTGCCCTGTTCGCCCCGCACGGTGCCGTCTCGACCAGCCACCCGCTCGCGGCGGCGGCGGGCCTGGCCGTGCTGCGGCGCGGCGGCAACGCCGTCGACGCGGCGCTGGCCACCGCGATCACGTTGACCGTGGTGCAGCCGCCGTCCAACGACATCGGTGGTGACCTGTTCGCCATCGTCTGGGACGGCGACCGGCTGCACGGTCTCGCCGCCGCCGGGCGGTCACCGGCCGGGCTGACCCGGGAGGTGGTGCTGGCCGCCACCGGCGGGGCGGCGGCGGAACCGGTGGCGGCGCTCGGCGGCGAGCAGGCGGCCGGGCCGGCGATGCCCGCCCGGGGCTGGTTGCCGGTGACCGTGCCGGGTGCGCCGGCCGGCTGGCGGGACCTGCACGACCGGTTCGGTGTGCTGCCCTTCGCCGACCTGTTCACCGACGCGGTCGGGTACGCCGAGCATGGCCACCCGGTCTCCACCGGCACCGCCGCCACCTGGGCGCGGGCGCTGGCGCAGCCGGTGCCGACGGGTGCCGAGTTCACCGAGTTCGACCGGGTCTTCACGGTGGCGGGTCGGGCACCCCGGCCGGGTGAACGCTGGCGCAATCCGGCGGCGGCCCGGACGCTGCGGCTGATCGCCGCCAGCGGCGCGGAGGACTTCTACCGGGGTGCGATCGCGGCGGCCCTGGACCGGCACGCCGCCCGGACCGGTGGCTTCCTCACCGCCGCCGACCTGGCCGCGCACACCTCGACCTGGGTCGACCCGGTCAGCGTCCGCTACCGGGGGCACGAGGTGTGGGAGCTTCCGCCGCCGGGGCAGGGGCTGGCGGCGCTGCAGGCGCTGGGCGTCCTCGACGGGCTCGACCCGGTCGCCGACCCGGTGGACCGGGTGCACCGGCAGGTGGAGGCGGTCAAGCTCGGCTTCGCCGACGCGCACGCGCACGTGGCCGACCCGGACCGGGCCGACGTGCCGACCGCCGGCCTGCTCGACCCGGGCTACCTGGCGGGGCGGTGGGCGCTGCTCACCGACCGGGCCGGCGACCCGGTGGCCGGCACGCCCGAACGGGGCGGCACCGTATACCTCTGCACGGCCGACGCCGACGGCCTGATGGTCAGCCTGATCCAGTCCACCTACCTGGGGTTCGGCTCCCGGGTGGTGTTGCCCGGCCACGGTTTCGCCCTGCAGAACCGGGGTACCGGTTTCCGGCTCGACCCGGGTCATCCCAACGTGGTGGGGCCGGCCAAGCGGCCCTTCCACACGATCATCCCGGGCTTCCTGACCCGTGCCGGGGCACCGGTCGGGCCGTTCGGGGTGATGGGCGGGCACATGCAGCCGCAGGGGCACGTCCAACTGGTCGCCGCGACCGTCGATGCCGGCCTCGATCCGCAGGCCGCCCTGGACGCTCCCCGCTGGTACTGGCACGCCGGCCGGACCCTGCTCGTCGAGCCGGCCCTGGCGGCGGAGCCCGGCCTGGTCGCGGGGTTGCGTGCTCGGGGCCACGAGGTCACCGTCGCCGACGAGCCGTCGGTCTTCGGGTACGGCCAGGCGCTGTGGCGTGACCCGGCCGGCGGCTGGGTGGTCGGCGCGGAGCCCCGGGTGGACGGCGCGGCACTGGGCTACTGATCGTCGGCGCGTCCGGTCGGTGATGTGGTCCGTGCCGGATCGGTGGTGGGCTCAGGCGGTGGGGACCCGGTCGCGGAAGGTGGTGCGGTAGCCCTGCGGGGTGGTGCCGAGCCGGCGGGCGAAGTGGTGGCGCAGGGCGGCGGCGTCGGGGAAACCCGAGCGGCCGGCGACGCTCTCCACGCTGAGCCGGGTCTCCTCCAGCAGCCGGCGGGCCAGCAGCACCCGCTGGTTGGTGAGCCAGTCGTGCGGGGTGGTGCCGGTCTCGGCCCGGAACCGGCGGGCGAAGGTCCGCGGTGACATGCCGGCGCGGGCGGCCAGCTCGTCCACGGTGGTCGGCCGGTCCAGGTGCCCCACCAGCCAGCTCAGCACCGGTTCGAGGGTGGGGGCGTCGGGGGTGGCCGGGATCGGCGCCTCGACGTACTGGGACTGGCCGCCGTCGCGGTGCGGCGGGACCACCATCCGCCGGGCGAGCCGGGTGGCGGTGCCCGAACCGTGTTCCTGGCGTACCAGGTGCAGGCAGGCGTCGATGCCGGCGGCGGTGCCGGCGCTGGTCAGCACCGGCCCGTCGGCCACGTAGAGGCTGTTGCACCGGACCCGGGCCGAGGGGTGGCGGCGTTGCAGCTCGTCGACGTACTTCCAGTGGGTGGTGCACTCCCGGCCGTCGAGCAGGCCGGCCGCACCGAGCACGAACGCCGCGGAACAGACGCTGAACACGTACGCCCCCCGGTCGGCGGCGCGGCGCAGCGCGGCCAGCACCGTCTCGGGCAGCTCACCGTCGCCGTGGGTGTACGCGGGCACCGCGACCAGGTCGGCGTCGTCGACCGGGGCGAGGTCGGCGTGCGGGGTGAGGCCGAAGCCGGAGGCGGTGCGCACCGGGTCGCCGTCGGCGGTGCAGACCGTGAACCGGTAGCCGGGGAAACCGTCGTCGGTGCGGTCGGTGCCGAAGACCTCGGTGAGCACGCCCAGCTCGAAGACGGCCACCTGGTCCAGTGCGATGACGGCCACCGATCGGATCATGTGACGAGGGTAACCGCAGGAGTGGCAGAAAATCGAGGGGGCATGGCATTACTGCCACTGTCCGGCGCTGGGGTGGGGGCGGAAACTGGTAGCAGTCCGGTGCGCGCCGGCGGCGAAAACCACTCAGATCCCCGGAAAGTGAGCGCCGCCATGCAGTTGCTGTTGTTCCTGCTCTTCATCGTCGCGCTGGCCGTCGCCTCGGCGGTCGGCCTGACCGCCGACACCCGTGACTCCGCCGACTGGAAGCCCACCGAGGACGGTCGCCGCTGGCGGTCCCACGCCTGCTGAGGTGGTTGCTCCCGGTGTGCCGGAAAAAACCGTGGCGGGGTCGCGCCGAAAGGTGCGGCCCCGCCGACGCGGGTCGGCCGGCGTACGGCAGGCTAGGAGCATGGCTGACGGCTCCTGGTACGACGCCGACATCGATCACGTGATCATCTCCGAGGCACAGATCCGCGAGAAAACGGCGGAGCTGGCCAAGCAGGTCTCGGCGGACTATGCCGGGGTCACCGACGGGCTCCTGCTCGTCTGCGTACTCAAGGGCGCGGTCATGTTCATGGCCGACTTCGCCAGGGCGTTGGGCCGCCAGGGTCCACCCGTGGAGCTGGACTTCATGGCCATCTCCTCGTACGGCCAGGGCACCACCTCCTCCGGCGTGGTACGCATCCTCAAGGACCTGGACCGGGACATCGCCGGTCGGCACGTGGTGGTGGTCGAGGACATCGTCGACTCCGGCCTGACCCTGTCCTGGCTGCTGCGCTACCTGGAGTCCCGGTCGGCGGCCAGCGTCGAGGTGGTGGCCCTGTTCCGCAAACCGGAGGCGGTGAAGGTCACGGTCCCGGTGAAGTACGTCGGCTTCGACATCCCCACCGAGTTCGTGGTCGGCTACGGCCTGGACTTCGGCGAGCGCTACCGCGAGCTGCCGTACGTCGGTGTGCTCAAGCCCGAGGTCTACGCCCGGGCCTGAACGTCCGCTCGTATCGGTCGTCATCGAGCGGACGTTCAGCGGGCTCCCAGCCAATCCGACTACGGTAGGGACGGGTGGCGTGGGGGCAGCTCCGCGCCCGGCACCCCGACCCGCGTGACCGGGCGGTCGACGGAGCCGGTGCGCAGTTCCCCGCCACGTCGGCTGAGACCCCGGTTCGCCGTCCACGCGGGCGCCGGGCTCGCAGGCTCGCAACTCGGGGTCACGAATGTGCCCGACTGCGGGGCTCGCAAGCTCGCACCTGGCGCGCACGGTGTACCGTCGAATGACCGCGGTGCGGCAGTTCGCGCGCCCCGGGGTCGAGGCCGGCCCGCACGGCGGCTCGACGCCGCCTCCGGCGGCGACACCATTCAGACGGTCAGGACGTCGATCAGGAGGATGCGGGCGCCTCGGCGCTCGACAACAGCATGGAACGTACGCGTTTCTTCCGCCGACCGGTGGTCTGGATCATCCTGGTCATCCTCGGCGCCGTTGTGCTCAGTCAGCTGTTCACCGCTGGTCCCAGCTACCACCGGGTGGACACTTCCGTTGCGCTCGACCAACTGCACACCGCCAAGATCAACAAGGTCGTCTTCCAGGACAAGGAGCAGACGCTCCAGCTCAACCTGGCCGAGAAGACCAAGTTCGGCGACACCACGACCGACCGGATCGAGGCCCAGTTCCCGTACCAGGCCGGCGAGCAGGTCTGGAACGAGGTCCTCGAGGCCAAGGCGGCCAACCGGGTCACCGGCCCGGCCGACGCCAAGGTGTCGTCCGACAGCATCTGGGTGAGCCTGCTGGTCAACCTGCTGCCCATCGCGCTGCTCGTGCTCCTGCTGCTGTTCTTCATGTCGCAGATGCAGGGTGGCGGCTCCCGGGTGCTCAACTTCGGCAAGTCCAAGGCGAAGATGATCACCAAGGACACCCCGAAGACGACCTTCGCGGACGTGGCCGGGGCCGAGGAGGCGGTGGAGGAACTCCACGAGATCAAGGACTTCCTCCAGAACCCCGCGAAATACCAGGCCCTGGGCGCCAAGATCCCGAAGGGCGTACTGCTCTTCGGCCCGCCCGGTACCGGTAAGACGCTGCTGGCCCGCGCCGTCGCCGGCGAGGCCGGGGTGCCGTTCTACTCGATCTCCGGCTCGGACTTCGTGGAGATGTTCGTCGGTGTCGGCGCCAGCCGGGTCCGCGACCTCTTCGAGCAGGCCAAGGCGAACGCCCCGGCGATCGTCTTCGTCGACGAGATCGACGCCGTGGGCCGGCACCGTGGCGCCGGCATGGGCGGCGGCCACGACGAGCGGGAGCAGACCCTCAACCAGCTGCTCGTCGAGATGGACGGCTTCGACACCAAGGGCGGGGTCATCCTGATCGCCGCCACCAACCGGCCGGACATCCTCGACCCGGCGCTGCTGCGTCCGGGCCGGTTCGACCGGCAGATCCCCGTCGACGCCCCCGACATGGAGGGCCGCAAGGCGATCCTGCGGGTGCACGCCAAGGGCAAGCCGTTCACCCCCGACGTCGACCTCGACGCGGTCGCCCGGCGTACCCCCGGCTTCTCCGGGGCCGACCTGGCCAACGTGATCAACGAGTCCGCGCTGCTCACCGCCCGCAAGGAACAGCGGGCGATCAGCAACGACTCGCTGGAGGAGTCGATCGACCGGGTGATCGCCGGGCCGCAGCGCCGGACCCGGGTGATGAGCGACCAGGAAAAGAAGATCACCGCGTACCACGAGGGTGGGCACGCGCTGGTCGCCTGGGCGCTGCCGCACGCCGCGCCGGTGCACAAGGTGACCATCCTGTCCCGGGGGCGTTCGCTGGGGCACACCCTGGTCCTGCCGACCGAGGACAAGTACACCCAGACCCGGGCCGAGATGATCGACACCCTGGCGTACGCGCTGGGCGGTCGGGCCGCCGAGGAACTCGTCTTCCACGAGCCCACCACCGGCGCCGGCAACGACATCGAGAAGGCCACCCAGTTGGCCCGCGCGATGATCACGCAGTACGGCATGAGCTCGAAGCTCGGCGCGATCAAGTACGGCACCAGCGGGGACGAGCCGTTCCTCGGCCGCAACATGGGCCACGAGCGGGACTACTCCGACTCGGTCGCCGCCGAGATCGACGGCGAGATGCGGGCCCTGATCGAACTGGCCCACGACGAGGCCTGGGAGATCCTGGTGGAATACCGGGACGTCCTGGACAGGATGGTCCTGGAGCTGATGGAGAAGGAAACCCTCTCCACCGCCGACATGGCCCGGATCTGCTCGCGGGTGGTCAAGCGCCCGCCGATGGCCCCGTACAACGGCTTCGGCAAGCGCCTGCCCTCCACTGAGCCGCCGGTGCTTACCCCGGCCGAGAAGGAGAAGCTCAAGGCGCAAGCCACCGCGGACGGCATCTCCGTCGGCGGCTCCTCGAACAACTCGGACGGTCTGCACTGAACACCGACGCCGCGGCCAGCCCCGACAACGCGGGGCTGGCCGCCTCGTCCACCGAGCCCGGAGACGAGACACTCGACTACGTCGCCGCCCGCCTGATCAGCGGCAAGCTCAACGGTCGTCCGATCGAGGACACCATGGACCTCGGCCGGATCGAGAAGGCGGTCCGCGAGATCCTCATCGCGGTCGGGGAGGACCCCGACCGCGACGGCCTCCAGCAGACCCCCGCCCGGGTCGCCAGGGCGTACGCCGAACTCTTCGCCGGCCTCCGGGTCGACCCGGCCCAGGTGCTCAGCACCACCTTCGAGGCCAACCACGAGGAGTTGGTGCTCGTCCGGGACATCGACATGATGAGCCTCTGTGAGCACCACCTGCTGCCGTTCCGGGGCAGCGCGCACATCGGCTACATCCCCGGCCCCGACGGTCGCATCACCGGCCTGTCCAAGCTGGCCCGACTGGTCGAGGTCTTCGCCCGGCGTCCGCAGGTGCAGGAGCGGCTCACCTCGCAGATCGCCGACCTGCTGATGAGCCGACTGCAACCGCGCGGCGTCATCGTGATACTCGAATGCGAGCACATGTGCATGGCCATGCGCGGCATCCAGAAGAGCGGCGCCAAGACCATCACCTCGGCCGTGCGCGGCGTGCTCCAGCACGACGCGAAGTCCCGCGCCGAGGCGATGTCACTGATCATCCCCCGCTGAGCCCTGAGCCCTGAGCCCTGAGCCCTGAGCCCTGAGCCCTGAGCCCTGAGCCCTGAGCCCTGAGCCCTGAGCCCTGAGCTGGCGTGCGGGCCGGGGTCAGCGGTGCGGGCCGGGGCCGGCGGTCAGCCGGCCAGCAGGGCCAGCATGATCCCGGCGGTGGTCACCACCGCCGGCACCAGGCAGGTCAGCAGCCCCAGCCGGGGGGTACGCTCCCACCTCCCGTCCGGTCCTGGAGGGAACAGCCGGCTGATCCCGACCCAGCCGGCCGCGAACGCCGCCGCCGGCATCGGCAGGCCCACCACCAGCGCCGCCACGCTCACCGGGCCGGAGTCGACCGTCAGGAACAGCACCAACTGCACCACCGGCACGATCAGCGCCAGCGGACCGTACACCAGCAGGTTGCGCCACCGGGGTGGCCAGGCCGCCGGACGCGGCGCACCGCGCGCGGCCAACGCCGCGTCCGCGCCCTCCACCCAGCCCTGGGCCGTACGCAGTCCGGCCAGCACCGCCGCCGGACCGCCCAGCATCACCCTGGTGGCCTCGGTCAGCTCCGGCGGCGTCGGGGCCAACGAGATCGCCGGTACACCCAACTCGCGCAGCCTCGCCTGCTGCGGCACCAACCGGGCGCGTACCTCGGCCAACTCCGCACGGGCCGCCTCCACGGCGCGGGACTGCGCCGCGGCAGCCGTCGCCGCACCCCGGCGTACCCCGTCGAGCTGGCGGGCGGCGGCCAGATACTCGGTCCACGCTGCGGTCATCGACGGGGCCGGCTCACCGGCGGGCCGCTGCCGGACCGGTGCCACCGTCACCGCGTCATCGATGCTCACGCCCGACGCTCCGCACGACAGGTCACGGCCAGGTCCCCCTCGCGGTCGGTCACCTCAGGTCCCCCTCGCGGTCGCCCAGCTGCGGCCCCCGTGGCGGTCGGTCCCTCGCGGTCAGGCCGCGCCCGGTCAGGCCGTACCCGTTCCCCACGCGGCCGGTCACGAGGTTTCCTCCTCGTCGGCGAACGGCACCAGGACGGTGCCCCGGTCGTCGGCACTGTCCCAGAGAACCACCCGGGCCGGTCGGGGACGCCACTGCACCGGATGGCCGAAGAGCGAAGCGAGCTGCGCACCCGGCACGTCGACGGTGGCGACCGCGGCCAGCTTGCCCACCTCGTCGTCCGGCTCCACCAACCCCGCGAACGGCGGAACCGTCCGCCACCAGCCCAACAGGTGCCGACCCGCCGGTGGGCCCTCCCGCAGCAGCGTGCGCAGCCGCTCCGGCGGCAGCTCCTCCGCATTGGGTACGTCCACCCCGAACACCACGAAATAGGTCGGGCCGGTGCCGGTGGAGGCGGTCAGCAGGCCCGGCCCGTCCACCGTCGACACGCGGTGACACCCACCCAACTCGGCGGCGAGCGCGGCGGCCAGCGGGGCGGACCCCTCGGTCAGCGCGGCGACCACGAACTCCGCGCCGCCCGGCGGGTGGTGCGCGGCGACGCTCCGGGCGGCCGTCGCCAGCAGCGCCGCCGCCGCCAGGCCCGGCCCGAGGACCGCCAGGTTGCGCCCGGCCACCGGACCCAGCGGCACCGCCACGGTCGTCCGTGCCACGTCGACCGCCCGACCCAGCAGCGCCGCCGGGGCACCGGACCGCCCGGCGACGGCGGCCCGCATCCGTGGGTCGTTACCGAGTAACGGCCGGGCCCACCCGGCGAACACCACCGGCGGTACGGCACCCTCCGGCCGCGCTGCGAACAGGCGACGCCGCAGCCCTTCGACCACCTCCGGGGCGTCGTGCGGATCGGGGAACCGGACCAACCGCTCGTGCCCCCGGGTCGCGCCGCGTGGACCACCCAGCCCACCGGCCGTGTTCACCACCGCGCTACCCACCGCCAGACCGGCGGCGGCATCGTTGGTCGGCATCAGCACCGCGCTGCCCCCGGCGAGCGCCACCCGCACCGGGAACTGCCCCAGCACCGAGTCCCGGGGGGCCGACCCCGCACCGACACCCAGGTCACCAGCCCCGGCCAAGACAAGGTGGACGCCGTACCCCCGCCCCGAGCGGGCCAGCCCGTCCAACCGGGCCAGCACCTCGGCAGCCACCGGATCCCGATCCGACAACAGCAGCGGAAAATTGTCGAGGACACAGACGATGCGGGGCAGCACCTGATGGTCACGCAGCTCCGCGAACCGTTGACCACCGGCCCGCGCCGCCGCCTCCTCCCGTCGGTGGATCTCCGCCGCCAACTGGTCGAACAGGTCCCGGACGTACTCCGGGTCGGCGGCCATACCCGCCGCGCGGACCTGCGGCAACCACGACCGGTCCCGTTCGGTCTGGAGGAACTCCACGAACGACTCGCCGTCGCCCAGGTCCACCAGGTACAGCGCCAGTTCGTCCGGGCCGTACCGGGCGGTCAGGCCGAGCAGGGCGGTGGTCAGGAACGCCGACCGACCCGCGTCCGACCGGCCACTGACCAACCAGTGCGGGGTCAACTCGGTGAAGCCCACGGTGACCGGCCGGCCCCCGGCATCCCCGACAGTGGTGGACAGGCCGTCGACCGACGTCGTCGTCCACAACTCGGCATCCCCGGGCGGCAACAACTCGGCCAGACCCAACCGGGAACCCGCCTCCACCTGGTCGGCCAGCCGACGACACACCGCCCCGATCAGCTCCGGACCGGGATCCTCGTCGACGAGGACGGGACAGTTCAGCCCACCCGGTGACTCGGTGCCCGGTCCGCTGAACGGGCTGCCTGGCGGATCACCCACCAGCGCGTACGAGGTGCGTAGCCGCACCGGCGTGGCCTGTGGCAACGGCGGCCGACCCAGTACCGGCCAACCGGCCACCACCAGGTGCAGACCGGCACCCCGGCCGCGCTCGGCCAGCGCCACGATCCGGTCCAGGTCGCTCGACCCGGTCGACTCGGGCAACCCGGCGATCACCAGCAACAGGGTCCGGTCGTGCCGACGGGGACGACCGGCACCCGGAGACACCCACTGCTCTGCCTCGGTCAGCACCGACCGAAGCCCGGCCACGTCCGCCGCCGGAGGCGGCAGCAGACCCGCGTCGACCAGCGCCGCGAACGGGGCGAAGACGCCGTCGCCCCCCAACCCGACACCGTCGCCCCGGCTACCGCCCGGGGCGACGCCCGCGCCGGGTCGGCTGGTGGTGCCGTCGACGCCGCGCACCAGCAGGCAACCTGCGGGGATGGCCGCCAGCACCCGCAGCAGTACGGCCCGCAGCAGGCCGCGCACCCGCAGGTCCCGGGCGTCCGCGTCGAGCGTCAGGTGCCCCGACCCGAACAACGGCACCAGGGCCGGGAAACGGGCATCCTCCAACGGTGCCGCCACCCCGATCCGCACGAAGGGCGGATTTTCCTCACCACACGGGGCGTCCGCCGACAGGGTCTCCAGCGGGACGCCGGCCCACCCCGGTGCGAGCAGGGCGGCGGCGCTGCGCAGCCGGTCCGCCAGTTCGTACTGGCGACGCTGGTCGGCGGGGGCGGGACGGATCTCGTCGAGGACGACGGTGGCCGCGGCGACGGTGGCGGCGGCCCGACGGTGCAGGGCTGCGGCGCGGTTCGTACGAGCCTTCGGACCGGCCACCGCGTCCACCCCTCTTTCCGAGGCGTGTCCACCCCTCCTTCGAGGTTGGATACCCCCGACTGCAGACCGTATCCCAGCCCGGGCCGCTCCCCCGGGATGCACGACGGCGATGCGCCGGGCTTGTCGCGAATGGTGGAGAACTCTCACCTGCCGGGGTCGTCCTGTCACGATCTGCAGCTTCCGGGGCATTGGGTACGAGGCGGCCAGCCGATAGCCTCAGGGGGTGGAATCAGTGCAGCCCCCCGCCGGTTCCCAGGTGTCCCGCGTACCGGCGCAGCGGACCCCACCGGACCAGTCGGCACCCCCTGCGCCGCTGCCGGTGCCGCCGCGTCGGCCTCGCCGGCTCCGGACCGTCCTCACCGTCGTCGGCGGGGTGTTGGCGTTGCTCTGTGTGGGGGCCGGAGTGACCGGCTACGTGCTGTACGAGCGGGCCGCCACCCCCGACCGCAGCGCCCCGGACGTCGTGGTGGTCAGCTATCTGCAAGCTACCTTTGTCGCCCGTGACGACAACAGAGCCAAGCTCTTCACCTGCACCGGCCTAATACCATCGGTTAGTGAATTTCGAAACCAGATGGTCAGCCGGGAGCGGCAGTTGGACGCTGTCTTCTCTGTCAACATCGAGGATGTTCGCGTGACCATGACCGGCAGGTCGGCTGCTGTGGTCCGCGCGGTCGTCAGGCGGAGTGCCACTATCGACGGGCTGCAACAGAGTCTGGCCGACGCGTGGAGCTTTGAGGTCGTCGATCAGAAGGAGGGCTGGCGGGTCTGTGCAGGGAAGTTAGTTCAGTAACCTTATTCGATCCACAGCAGGTGGACCGGAACCTCAAGGGTGGTGGGCGGTTGTCCGCGCCAGGCCCAGCGGTACCACTCCAGTTCCGGAGTGACCCGCACGCAGATGTCGCCGTCGGCACCCGAATACGACTCGGTCACCGCGCGAAGATCGCGGTGTTCCGTGGAGTCCTCGACATGCACCACCCGTCGGCCGTTGACCGCATCCGTCTCGAAGACCGGGGTGGGGGCGGGGTGTGTCGGTCCGTCCAGGGAGACCAGACGAATGCCCTGGCCACGACCAGCATCAGTGGTCGATGGGCGGGCCCCGAGGGTCTCCACCCAGACCCGTTCCACGGGGACGAGCGGGGCGAAAACTTCGACCTGGTCGGACTCTGCCCGGTACCACTCGTGTTCGGGAATGATCGGCACGTAGGTGCGGCTGCCCTGCACCACCCGTTCGTCGGCGCGTAGGTCTCCCCGCCACCCGAGGCCCGGAAGCCCGACGAGGACGCGGCGGCCACGAAGCTCGACCCGGCTGGTGGCGGGAACGATCTCTATCGGCCTCGGCGGTAGCGGCGCCCAGTCGGGCTGGCCGGCGAAGGGGTCCGGCAGCGGTCCGCTCATCGTCGCGTCGGTCTCATGCCGAGCCGTTCAGCGGTGCACCACGTTGCCGCATGAACGGCACCGGGTTGATCCCACCGGCGAAGCTACGGTCACTGTCGACGTGCACCTCGAAGTGCAGGTGTGGGCCGGAGGAGTTGCCACTGCTGCCCACCAGGCCGATCACCTCACCGGCCTTGACGAGCTGCCCGGGGGTCACCCGCGGCTTTTCGATCATGTGGCAGTAGCGGCTGACGAAACCACCGGCGTGCAGGATGTCGACGAACCAGCCACACCCCCCCTTTCCGGGGAAGCCGTCGACATTACAGCTGAGATTGCCACCGTGGTCCGGATCGCAGCGGGCAACGAGCACCCGACCGGTGGCAGCGGCATGGATCTCGGTGCGCTTGCGTGCGCCGATGTCTACGCCGTTGTGTCGCGGTCGACTCGCGGTACGGAAGCCGGAGCCGACCCCGCCCTCGATCGGTGCGGTCCATCCGGAAGCGGCGATGGTCCGCGCGGAGGCCCGGTCACACACCGACCGGTCGGCGATCTGGACCGTCCGGGCGGCCCCACCTGCCAGTGCGTTGACGATCTGACTGGCGACGTCCTCGTGCTTTGCGTACGCGTCGGGGTAGGCGCTGATCTGCACCTTCTGCGCGGCCCGGGTCAGGGGCATCCGCTCCCAACCGTCGAGCTTCAGCAGCTTTTCGTAGAACTTGCGGGCCGCATAGTCGGGGCTCATCCGTTGCGTGACGCTGCCCCAGCCGGCCCGCTGCTGGAACAGGCCGAGGGAGTCGTGGTCAGACCCGACCCCCTCGTTGGGAATGCCACTGGAACCGGCGACGGTGCTGTTGGACAGGTTGCGCAACGCCGATTCCTGCATCGCCGTCGCCACCGCGATCACCCAGCCCCGGGGCGGAACCTTCATCTCCTGACCGACCTTGATGATGACTGCGGCATTACGCATCTGCGTCTGTCCGTATTTCCCCAGACGAGGGATGGTCCCAGATAGCTTGACCTTGTGGTCTTCTTCGCAGCTCAAATCTGCGGCGGTCGGGGACTGCCGGTCGGTACCGAGGCTGGTCAGGAAGAAGGCGGCGGTTCCCCCCGCGCAACACAGGAGCGACAAGAGAGCTACAGAAAGCCCCAAGGCGACGCCGATTCGGATCCTGCGGCGAGGTGAACTGGGCTTCGAGTTCATTTCCGCTCCCAGTCCACAGTGTCAACCAGCCACCGGCCATCCGGCGCGACCAGTTCGAGGCGAAGAGCTCCGGCGTCCAGTGGTATCACAACTTCTGCGAACGCTGCATTCCGCGGGCGCACCGCCGGCTCGCCGACGACACGAGCTCTGGGGGCATCATCAGGGCCCACCCCTGTGAGCTTTTCCATGAGCGCCGGTGTGGAAATCGCATTCAGCCTGCTACGCCACTGGTCGGCCTCAGAGGTTGTGTGGTCTAGCCATGCTGCGGCGAATCGGGTCGCCGTCTGGGCGGGTGTTAGCTGGCCAGGGGCAACACTTGGAGGCTCCGGTGATGGCGCTTCTAAGACGCCGTCATCACCTTCGTCCGGGTCGACGGTGGTAATGGGCTCACGTGGCCTATTCAATCCCGTGTTGAATTCGCCCGGGCCAGCCACCAAACGGGCTGCTCCGATTACCACCAGGACTGACACGGCGATCATGAGCGCGATGCCGATCCGGGAACGGAAAGCCCGGGTGACGAGGAATTCCATTGCTCGCCGCATTGCGTCACCTGGCCTCGGAGCGTATACGGGGGCTGGGCTTCACCGGTGTCGGTGCGGGTGTGGCGGAGCCGGGTCGGTAGACCACGAAGGACGGGGCCTCCTCCGGTACGTCCGGCTCGGTCCAGCTCGCCGGGGTGCGGCGCCGGGGGCGGGGTGCGGCCGTCGGCCGGCTGGTCTCCCGCGACGGTGGCTTCGCCTCGGTCTCGTCGGCGCGCTCGCGTCCATCCGGGCGTTCCCGCTGCGCCGGCGTGCTGACCGTGGAGTGGCTGGGGTCCTCGCGTCTGGCCTCAGGACGCAGGGTGACCGGTTCCAGCGCGGCCCCGCGCCGCCGGGTGAGCTTCGGCTCGGCCGTACCTCCCGGCTCGGCCACGTCGAGGCGGGCGGCGACGCGCATGTCCCGGAAGAACCGGCGGTGCCACGACCCGGCCGAGCCGACCGCCTCACTACTGTCCTTGCCGCCGAGCTGGGTGATCCTCCGGTAGGGCCGGAGCAACAACCAACCGACCACACCACAGAGCCAGACCAGCACCACCTGAAGCCAGCCCGGCAGGGTGGGGGTGCTCATGATCAGGTCGACGGCGAACAGGTAGATCGCCGCCCCGGTGCCGAAGATGGCGATGTTGAAGACGGCGGCGACCACGGCGTTCGCAAGCCGCCGCAACCCGGCGCTGGCCGGGCGGAGCAGGCCGATCGTGCCCAGGATCGGTGCGGCGATGACCGCCCAACGGAAGATCATGAAGCCGAGCAACACCAACAACGAGGCGGTGAGGTCGAACATGGCGAAGAGCAGCGAAGCGAGCACCGCGATGAACCCGGAGCCGATCCGGTCCATGTCCCTCTTGCCTTGCAGATATTCGTAAGCCTCCGGGTCTTCCGCCTTGATCAGCTCGGAGACTTTCATCCACTGCTGTTTCTTCGCCTGAACCGTCGCCTCGCGGGTCGCGGGGTTGCTGCGGATCGACTTGGCTTCACCCCAAGTCAAGGATCGGGCATCGTAAAGTGCAGGTCCATACTTTTTCGCAGTTTCGCTGTCGGCGGAGCCGAGGACGCCACGCAGCCAGTTTCGGTAGAGCATGGTCTCCGCTGCGGTGTCACTTGCGCGGACGGCTGGAGGGCGGAGATCCTTGCATCGATCGGGATTCGGGTCGATGCAGCGACCAGGCTCTGGATCCTTTGCCTGTGGTCCGACGGCGTCATGCACGACGCCAAGCGACGTGATAAGCGTGCCGTCGGCTATGTTGGCAGACTTCACTGGCCAGGCGGCGAGAGCAGTCACAGCGACCATGACGAGCAATGCCCAGCCTGCGGTAGTCATCGCATTGCTCATGTCGGACTGGCGGGAACGCCAAAGGAGGTATAGGCCTACTACGCATAGCGTAACGATTCCGAAAACGCTGAAGACTTTTTGGTAGACCGCCTTGGTTGCCTTCTCTACCAAAGGGTCGGCCCAACCCCACATCGAGCTGGGATCCCAGGCGCGTTCACGCAGCGCGTTCGAGGCACCCACTACGGCCGTGGCGAGCATAAACTCGCCATTGGCCACTGTGGTGGTGAATTTGTAATCTGCATGAAGGACGGAGGCTCCGCACCCGAGATCATAGGTGTTGTAATCGTAGCCAGCATATCCATATAGGCTGTATCGGCCGGCGACACCTCCCGCTGTCGCGGCAGCAGGCTCGGTCGCGAACCATCCAGCAAGGCCAGAGTCAGGAGTGCTGGGTGTAGGAGGCTCTAGGCAGGCGGCTCTGTCGGACGTAATGTCATCGAGCTTCTTCACACAGGCGCGGAAGTCGGCCTGCCACTCTTTGGTGGTGCAGAGATCCGCCGCAGCCTGTGCCGTCACGGATGTCGCGGCGTACGCCGGTGTGGCCCCGATCACCGGCCAGGCGATCGTGGCACCGGCGAGTACGCCGAGTGCGAGGAGGAGCGCCGTGATCCGTGCCCGGGTCCTCGCCATTGTCACGCCTCCAGATCAGCCAGGACGGTCGGTAGTATCCCGGCGGCCTGAGCGGCTGCGGCGGGGGTGGTGTCGAGGTGGTCCAGCAGCCCCTCGACGTACGACACGTCAACCCGGACCTTCTGCACCCGGCCGTCGACGTCCCGCATGACGAACTCGCGGAAGCCGAGCCGGGTCGCGGAGGTGGTGTCGACGGCGGACAGGGAGGCCAGGGTGGCTTCGTAGCCGTCGTCGACCGGGACCCGGAGCAGCCGGAGCGCCTCGGAGGCGATCTCGGTGTCCTCGGCGATCCGGCCGACGAAGACGGTGGAGACGAGGTTCTGGACGTCGAGGCCGAGGATGTCCTTGGGGTTCTGTGAGGCGACCAGGGCGGCGAGGTTCCACTTGCGGGAGTCGCGGGCGAGGCGGACCAGGAAGGACCGGCCGGAGCGCCAGCCCTCCATGAAGTGCGCCTCGTCCAGGCCGACGAGCTTGCGGGAGGACATCGACCCGCCGTAGCAGCGGCGTACGGCGAGGCGGTGCGCGGTGTGCAGCATCGGCAGCGCCAGCGCCTCCTCGGCCGACCAGTACTCGCGTTCGATCTTGAGGTCGGGCAGTCGGAGACCGGCCATGGTGATCACGGTGAGCGCCGCGTCGGCACCGAGCAGCCCTTCCGGCGGGCGGCCGAAGAAGAGCATGGCCAGCGGCATCTCGGCGGTGTCGAGCAGCAGGTGGGCCAGTTCCCGGCCGGCGTCGTCGTCGAGCCCCTGCAGGCAGGTGACCACGTCGTCCAGGGTGGAGGTCTCCTCGGCGGGCACCTGGCGTACCGCGTGCCGGAACAGGGTGGCGGTGGACGCCTCCCTGGCCACCTGCGGTGGCACCAGCATCATGCAGATGTCCTGCACCAGCATGCGTCGCTCGGCCCGGGCGTTGGAGACGGCGATCTCGAACTCCCGGTCACCCGCCGCGCCGCTGTTGAACTCGCTGCGCAGCGGGGTGGGGATGAGCGCGTACGGGGCCAGCGTCCCCGGTTCCGAGCCGGTCAGGTTGAGCACCCGGGCGTACGGCTTGAGTTCGGGCATGGCGCAGAGCCGGGCCAACGGGCCGGACGGGTCGAGCAGGGTGACCTGGACCCCCCGCCGGGCGGCCAGGTAGCCGAGCGCACCGAGCAGCGTCGATTTGCCACCGCCGGGTTCGGCGACGAAGACGGCGAGGCCGGACCGCTCGCGTACCTCCATCGGGAAGTGCAGGTCGAGGAAGACCGGCCGGCGGCAGGTCCCGGCGGTACGACCGATCAGGTCGCCCCGCCGGTCACCGACGGTGGACGCCGCCTGGGGGAGCGCGGCGGCCAGCAGCGGCACCGGCATCCGGCGGACGTAGCCGGTGTTGGCGATGGGCTCCCCGGGGATGAACTCCCGGGCCAGCCAGTCCTGGTTCTTGGGGTGTTGCAGCGAGATGCGCAGCTCGCGTGAGTAGAGCTGGATGAGCCGGCGGGCCCGTTCCATGCACTCCTCGCGGGTCCGGCCGCCGACGGCGATCCGGTGCCAGCCGTGCGCCCGGGCGGAGTCGACCGGCAGGCCGGTGGTCATCTCGTCACCGATCACCAGCGCCCGCTTGGCGAGCCGCTCCAGCTCGGGCGGGGCGTCGATGCCGTGTTCGGCGTAGTCGAGCTGCTGCGAGCGGATCATCCGCAGCCGGTGTTCGAGGTTACGGAAGGAGTCACCGGAGCCGAGGATGTCGACCCGGGTGGAGATCTCCATCGGCCAGGGCAGCCGCTCGTGGAAGTGCAGCCACGGTTCGTGCCGTTCGGGGATCTCCAACGGCTCCATCCGGCCGACCGCGAGCACGGCGACGTGCCGTTCCTCCCCGGTCATCCGGTTGACCAGCTTGACCGTGGTGCCGTATGGGGTGCGGTAACGCTCGACCTGTTCGGTGAGGGCGAGCAGGTCACCGCGTTCCCACCGCCCGTTGGTCACCGGGGAGAGCGTGCCGGGCGGGGCCATGCACAGCGCCACCGAGCGGTAGAGCAACCACTCCAGCTCCTGTGCGGTGACCCGCCGACCCCGCATGCCGAAGCTGCCCAGCACCTCGTCGAACTGCTCGACGGTGCGGCCCAGCTTGCGACGCTCCCCGTCGGCGGTGCCCCTGCCGAAGGCGCGCAGCAGGCGTTCGGTGAGGGAGTCGCCGAGCGAGCGACGGGCGAAGGTGACCCCCAGGTAGGTCTGTCCCTCGGCGTGGTTGACCGACATCAGGTGCTGCTGTGCGGCGACCAGGTGGTCGGCCCAGCCGGGTGTGCCGGGGACGTCGGGCAGCGGTGACGCGGTGTGCGCGTCGATGGTGCGGGCCCACTCGTCGGCCGGGAACGGCCGGGTGGTGCGGCGCAGGTGCAGCCGGAAACCGGCCAGGCCGGCGTACTGCTCGGAGATCGCGGAGAGCAGCGCCTCGCGTTCGGCGTCCGGGCGGAACGCCCATCGGACCTCGGGGAGCCAGTACCAGGCGGTGACCGTGTTGGGGGTGAAGGTCAGGTGTCCGGCGATCTCGGTGATCGCCAGGTCGATCGAGGGGTCCCGGTCACCGAACTTGATCTTCGGGGGGCGTACCCGGACGGGCTTGGTCGCCTCGGTCCGGCGGCTCGCCGCACGTTGCCTCGGCGCGGCCAGTTCGCGGGGGCCGGGTTCGGTGGGGTCGGGCTCGACGAGTGCACGCCGGGTCGGTTCGGCGGTCAGCGCGCCGGCCGGCGCGGTCACGGACTCGACGCGGACCGGTTCGGCCGGCTCCGGCCAGGCCGGGTCGGTGGTCTCCGGCCAGACCGGCTCGACGTGGTCGGGCCAGGTCGTCGGCGGGGACTCCACCGGGGTGGGGCGGGGCCGAGCCGTCAGCGCTGCGGCCCTTCGGACCTGTTCGTCGGCGTCCCGCCGGGCCGACTCGGCGGCCTCGCGCCGGCTGCGCTCGGCGGCCTCGATCCGGGCCGCGTCGGCCGCCGCCCGGCGGGCCTGCTCGGCGGCTTCCCGCTGCGCCGTCTCGGCGGCCTCGTGTCGGGCCTGTTCGGCGGCTTCGCGCTGGGTCTGCGCGATCGCCTCCCGTCGGGCTGCTTCGGCGCTCGCCCGGCGGGCCTGTTCGGCGGCTTCCCGCCGGGCCTGCTCGGCCGCTTCCCGGCGGGCGGTCTCGGCGGCTTCCCGGCGACTGCGGTCGGCGGCTTCCCGGGCCCGTTCGGTGGCTTCCCGGCGGGCCCGTTCGGCCGCTTCGCGGGCGGTGAGCGGCTCGCCGGTGTCCCGGGGGAACAACTCGGCCGGGACGCGGCGCGGTGCCCGCTGCGGTGGTTCGGTCGGCCGGTCACCGGCGACCGCCGACCGGTCGCCCTGCTGGTGTGGAACCCGGGTACGGGCCGGTCGCTCGGTCGGCGGGGCCGCCTCGATGGCCGCCGGAGGCGCCTGCGCCTCGATCGCCGCCGGTGGCGTCGACGCGGCGGCGATTCGGTGCGGGGCGGGCTGGGGCTGCCGGCCGGGGCCGCGCCGCGCGGCGGAGCCGGGGGGCGGCCCACCGGGTGCCGGGGGGGTGCCGGGGCGTGGACCGCCGCCGAAGAGATCGAGGAAGGGGGAGTCGATGTCGGTGCCGTCACCCACCAGCATCGGCGCGGCGGAGACCGGCTCGACCGGGGGGGTGCCCCCGCCGGGGGTTGGGCGGGGTGCCTGGAAGACGCCGACCTTGCCTGGGCCGGTGAGCAGGGTCGGGTCGTACGGCTCGTCGTCCCGCAACTCCTCCTGGGGGTAGTCGAACGAGCGCGCACGGTTACCGTGTGGGGCGCTGTGTCGTCCGGCCGGGAAACCCGGCGTGGAAGAGCGACTCATTCGACCGCCTCACCCATGTGGTCCGACTGCCCGATGCGGGTACACCCGGTCATGCCAGTTCCTCCCGGATCCTGATCCGGCTGCCGACCAGGCGGGGGTCCCGCAGCTCGGCGGCCGGTTCCCGGGTGCGTCGCCAGTCGGTGAGCGCGGTGCGGATGACCATCCGCGCCGGCCGGTCCGGGTCGACGTACCGGAAGATGAACGAGGTGCTCACGATGGCGAGCGCGATCTCCCAGGCGGGAAACAGCTCGACCTGCAACGTGAACAGCCAGTGGATGAACATGTAGAGGGGTACGAGCAGCATGAACAGGCCGTACTGGGCGTAGGGCAGGTGGACCGGAAGGGTGTAGCCGGGCGGCCCGAGGTAGACCAGGCGGGCCCGGTAGATGTCGTCGTCGGTGCGCAGCCGCATGTCTCGCCCGCGCCTATTCGAAGATCAGATCGATCAGATAGTCACCGATGAAGAAGAGTGTGGCCGCGCCGGCGATGAAGGCCAGCCCGACGATCGCGATGGCCGAGCTGGTGAGCACCTTGGAGATCTCACCCCGGCTGGCCCGCCCGATGAAGATGACCCCGAGCACCGCGAGCAGGATGGGAGCGATCTTGCTGGCGAAGAAGGTGACGACACCGTTGGTGTCGATGCCCTTGGGGGCTGGTTCGGCGAGTGGCGCCGTCGCCAGGGTGTGCAGCACCTGCGCGACGCCGGACGACGTCGTCTCCATCAGCTCGAAGGCGATCACTGGAACCTCCCCATAACGCGGCCGGCGGCGCCGCGGTGGTGCAGTAGGCAAGCCTGGCGGGAATGTGCTCACTGTGCACGGCATCGTTGACGCGGTGCGGGTCTCCCACCACGGAGAGTGGCGAGATTTGGGGGGATTTTCCCGCTTTGGCCCTCCCTCCAGGCTTCGCCATCTCTTGATGCTGGGCAATTCCACAGCGTACGGGCCGCCCCCCTTTGCGACAAGCCGCGAAGAGTCGACCCGATTCGGCCCGGAAGACCGATAGTACACCTGTTCTAATCGGCACGTCAGTCCGGCCGTGGAGAGGGCCGGTGGGGGTTCCCGGGACGCCCCGGCGCGACCGGTACCGTCTAGTCGTGACCGATCTGGTACGGGCGCAGGCCCCGGTGGTGATGGGCGTCCTCAACGTCACGCCCGACTCCTTCTCCGACGGCGGCCGGTACGCGGATCTGGACGCCGCCGTCGCACACGGGGTGCGACTGCGCGACGAGGGTGCGCACCTGGTCGACGTCGGTGGCGAGTCCACCCGACCGGGCGCCGACCGGGTCGACCCACGGACCGAGGCGGCCCGGGTGCTGCCGGTGATCCGGGAACTCGCCGCCGCCGGCGTGCCGGTCAGCATCGACACCACCCGGGCACCGGTGGCCGAGGCGGCCGTCGCCGCCGGGGCCGCCGTGGTCAACGACGTCTCCGGCGGACTGGCCGACCCCGACATGGCCCGGGTGGTCCGCGACGCCGGCTGCCCCTGGGTGCTGATGCACTGGCGGGGACACTCGCGCGGAATGGCCGAGCTGGCCGCGTACACCGACGTGGTCGCCGACGTCCGGGCCGAGCTGGCCCAGCGGGTCGACGACGCGCTGGCCGCCGGGGTGGCCGCCGACCGGCTCGTGATCGATCCCGGGCTCGGCTTCGCCAAGACCGCCGCGCACAACTGGGAACTCAGCGCCCGCCTGCCGGAACTGCTCGAACTCGGCCTCCCCCTGCTCTTCGGGGCCAGCCGCAAGTCCTACCTGGGGCGGCTGCTCGCCGCACCCGACGGCACCCCCCGCGACACCGACGGCCGGGCCGCCGCCACCGTCGCCACCAGCGTGCTCGCCGTGGCCGCCGGCGCCTGGGGGGTCCGCGTGCACGACGTCCTGGGCACCGTCGACGCGCTCGCCGTCTGGTCGGCCACCGGCCACCCCCGGCTCGCCACCACCCCCATCGGGAAGGACCCGGCCCACGCCGGCCGGGCAGAGGGAGGACGACGATGACCGACCGGATCGCCCTGACCGGCCTGCGGGCCCGGGGCCGACACGGCGTGTACGACTTCGAACGCGCCCAGGGGCAGGAGTTCGTGGTCGACGCCGTCCTCGAACTCGACCTCGCCCCGGCCGCCCGCTCCGACGAGGTGACCGACACCGTCCACTACGGCGAGCTGGCGCAGCGGCTGGTCGCGGTGCTCACCGGCGAGCCGGTCAACCTGATCGAGACGCTCGCCGACCGGCTGCTCGCGGTCTGCCTCGCCGAACCGTTGGTCACCGCCGCCACCGTCACCGTCCACAAACCCGAGGCCCCGATCCCGCACCCCTTCGCCGACGTGTCGGTCACCCTGCGGCGTACCCGGTGACCCGGGCGGTGCTGTCGATCGGCAGC
This sequence comes from Micromonospora sp. NPDC049257, assembly GCF_040678915.1. Classification (NCBI taxonomy): domain Bacteria; kingdom Bacillati; phylum Actinomycetota; class Actinomycetes; order Micromonosporales; family Micromonosporaceae; genus Micromonospora; species Micromonospora sp. NPDC049257. Next base: position 253,520 of record NZ_JBFAQU010000005.1, on the reverse strand, counting down.
AACCTGGGCGACCGGCTTGGCCACCTGCGGACCGCGGTGCACCGCCTCGGTGACACGGTGCTGGTGCTCTCCGGCGTCTACGAGACGCCCCCCTGGGGGGACGCCGACCAGCCGGCGTACCTCAACGCGGCGGTGATGGTCGCCGACCCGGCGGCGGCCCCGGGCGACTGGTTGGCCCGCGCGCAGGCCGCCGAACGGGCCGCCGGTCGGGTCCGCGACCCGGCCCGCCGGTTCGGCCCGCGCACCCTCGACGTGGACGTCGTCGCCGTCTGGGACGACAGCGGCCAGCCGGTGCTCAGCGACGACCCGGAGCTGACCCTGCCGCACCCCCGCGCCCACCAGCGTGCCTTCGTGCTCCGACCGTGGATCGACATCGACCCGCACGGGCGACTGACCGGCCACGGCTGGCTCACCGACCTGCTCAACGCCGAACCGGTCGCCGGTGACGCCCTGGAACTGAACCCGCGCCCCGATCTGACGTTAGAGTCGGACTTATGAACCAGTGGAGCCGGCCGGCATGACAGCGCCCCGACCGCCCCGTGACCAGGAACCCGACGGGTCGAGGATGGGCCCCACCCGGTTCTCGACCCTGGTGGTCGCCGCGCTCGCCGCCGCGGCCCTGGCCTGGCTGCTGATCAGCAGCTTCTACTACAGCGGGATCCCCCGGTTGCCCTGGCTGCCGGTGGTCACCCTGGCCGCGCTGGCCGTGCTCGAGGCGTACGCGGCGGTCAACACCCGGGGCCGCATCGAGCGCAAGCCCGGCCGGGAACCGGTCAACCCGCTGCTGGTGGCCCGGTTCGTGGTGCTGGCCAAGGCGTCCGCGCTGGCCGGGGCGATCTTCCTCGGCTTCTACGCCGGGCTGACCGGTTGGCTCTTCGTCGAGCCGACCAACGCGGCGATCGAGGACCGGCCGGCCGCCGGGGCCGGCGCGCTCGCCTCCCTGGCACTGGTCGCCGCCGCGCTCTGGCTCGAACGCTCCTGCCGGGTCCCCGAGTCCGACGACGACGCCGACGACCGGCAGGACCGATCCGGCCGCTGACCGAGGGGTTACGCCCGGCCCTGCGCGCGGGTACGGTGCCTGGCGACCGGAGAACAGTCAGCCGTCACCGGGGACGGCCGGTCACCTGGGAGGCGCACCGCATGGTGTACGACGAACCGGGCCGGGCGGCGTCGGCAGAGGTGCCCGTGACCGCACTGGACACCGTCTTCGACGACCCGACGCACGGGGAGCCCGGCCGCGACCGGCTGGGCGTGCACGTGGTCTGGGAACTGGTGCTGCTGCTCGCCCTCGTCGCGTTGGCCTACCTGCTCTGGCGGGAGAACCCCGACGCGTTGCGCGGGGCGGGCCTGCGCCGGTTGCTCGTCGACGCGGTCGCGTTGGGTCTGCTCGTCGTCGCCGCCGGGCTGAGCCTGCGTACCGCAGCGGTGAACCTGGCGATCGGCCCGGTCGCGCTGGCCGCCGCGCTGCACTTCGCCGAGCAGGGCGACCGGGGGGTGTCCACGGCGGTCGTGCCGGCCCTGGTCGCCGCCGCCCTGGGTGGGCTGGCCCTGGCCTGGGCGGTGGTGGTGCTGCACGTGCCCGGCTGGGCGGCGAGCCTCGCGGCCGCCGCCGGAATGATCGTGTGGATCGAGCGGTGGACCCTGCCGGTGGCGGTGCAGGCCGACTACGACCCCCGGCGCAACGCCTACTACCTGTTCGCCGGCTTCGCCGCGGTGGCCGTCCTGCTCGGAGCGTTCGGCGCGATCCGGGCGGTACGTCGGCTGGTCGGCCGGTTCCGGCCGGTGGCCGATCCGGCCCTGCGTCGCGGGATGGCGGCCGCCCTGGTGACCGCCGCCGCGCTGACCGCCTCCACCGTGCTCGCCACGCTCGCCGGGGTGCTCGTCGCCGCCAACGCGACCGGCCCGGTGACGCCGGGGTCGGGGCTGGACTGGACGGTGCTCGCGGTGGGCGTGTCCATGCTCGGCGGTGCCAGCGCGTACGGCCGGCGGGGCGGGATCTTCGGTGCCCTCCTCGCGGTCGCCCTGGTGGTGACCTATCTGGCCTGGGCGACCGGGACCGGCGCTCCGACCGACCGGTGGGCCGTCGGTGGGGTGGCGCTCGCGGGTGGCCTGGTGGTCACCCGGATGGTCGAGACGTGGGGCCGACCCCGGACGGCCCGGGGTGAGCCGGTGGAGCTGCCGCCGGTGCGGGACGGGGCGATCAGCTCCGGGTGGTCGATGCCCCCGGCCGGCGAGGCGCGCAACTGGACCCCGGCGCTGCCGGAGCGGACGACCGACGCCGACACCCCGCCCGACCCCTGGGAGGCCCCCCGTTGGCAGAGCGGCCCGCCGCGCTGGGACGCCGACGAACGGTGACCCCGATCGGGCGGCGGACCATCCCAGCGGGGCCCGGACCGGTGGCGACCGTACGGGCGGGCGTGGACGACGGGCCGGGAAGGATCTCGCCGGTTAGGCTCGCGGGCATGACCGAGACTCCTTCCGCCGGCACCGGCCACACCTTCGACCAGCTCGACGCCCTCTCTACGGAGGAGTTGCGGGAGCGGGCCTTCGCGCGGGCCCGGGAGCGGCGGGACGTCGGCTTCTTCTGGTCGGTGCTGCGGCACCTGCCGAACGCCGACGAGGCCGCCGCGCTCGACGGGGCGCCCAACTCGGTCGGGCCGACCATCGACGAGGCGGCGGCGCTGTGGCGGGAGCTGACCGGGCACGGCTACGAGGAGTCCGCGCCGCTGCTGCGGGCCGCGTTCATCGACTACCTGATGAAGCACTGAGCGGTCGCGTCGCCGGCTGGCGGGAGAGGTTTGCCGGTCGGGGCGGGTCGGGCACTTCCCGCCGCATGGCCCTCACCCAACGTCCCCGTACCGTGCGCGGGTACGGCACCGCCGCCGGCACCGGCACCCTCGCCGCGCTGATCCTCGTCGGCGTCTGCGGCAGCCCGTGGTATGTGAGCTGGGCCGAGGCGCACACCGACCCGAACTCCGCCGGTGGCTGGTATCTGCGGCTGCTCGCCTGGCCGGCCTGGCGGGTCGAGTCGGCGGACCCGGCGCACGGGGTGCTCGCCACCGACCTGCGGGCCATCCTGCTGCTGGTGTTCGCCGCCGCGCTGCTTTACCTGCTGCCGACCGGCCAGGTGGCCCGGGTGCCGGGTTCGGCCAGCCAGTTCTTCTCCGGCTGGGCCGCGTACACCCTGGCCGGGGCGGCGGCGACCCTGGTGGCGGCGCTACTCACCACGGACGGACCGCTGCAGGCCGCGTTCGAGGCCACCGGCACCGGTGCCGGCTACGGCTTCTTCGCCGGCTGGATCATCGGGCTGGCCAGCCTGGGTGGCCGGGCCTGACCCGCAGGCGGCCGGCCCGCCCCCGCACCGACCCGCTGGACCGGTCCGGGTGGCACTTCCACGCCGGCTAGCTGCCGGGCTGCCCCAGATCGAGGACCCGGGCGCGGCTGAGCGTGCCGGCCAGCCGGCCGTCGGCGGTGACCAGGACCGCGTCGGTGCCGGCGGTGAGCATCGCGGCCAGGGCGTCGTACGCCGAGCGGCCCAGCGGCAGCTCCGGCAGGGTGGCGTCGGTGGCCTCCCCGTCGAGCACCTCCCGGGTGACCGGGGTGACCGCCAGCCGGCGGATGCCCCGGTCCGCCCCGACGAAGTCCCGGACGAACTGCGAGGCGGGCGTGCCGAGCAGGGCCGCCGGGGTGTCGTACTGCTCCAGCCGGCCGCCCTCGGACAGCACCGCGATCCGGTCGCCCAGCCGGACTGCCTCGTCGAGGTCATGGGTGACCAGCACGATGGTCTTGCGGACCTCGGCCTGGAGCCGGAGGAACTCCTCCTGCAGCCGGGTCCGCACGATCGGGTCGACGGCGGAGAACGGCTCGTCCATCAGCAGCACCACCGGGTCGGCGGCCAACGCGCGGGCCACCCCGACCCGTTGCCGCTGCCCGCCGGACAGCTCGTGCGGGTAGCGGCGTCCGAACTGGGCCGGGTCCAACCCGACCAGCTCCAGCAGCTCGCCACTGCGCTGCCGGATCCGCTCCTTCGACCAGCCGAGCAGCCGGGGTACGGTGCCGACGTTGGTGGTCACCGTCTGGTGCGGGAACAACCCCACGTTCTGGATGACGTAGCCGATCCGCCGCCGCAGTTTCACCGGGTCGACGCGGGTGATGTCCTCGTCGCCGAGCATGATCCGGCCGCCGGTCGGCTCGATCAGCCGGTTGATCATCCGCAGCACCGTCGACTTGCCGCAGCCGGACGGGCCGATCAGCACCACCAGCTCGCCGGCCGGCACCTCCAGGCTCAGCTCGCGGACGGCGTCGGTGCCGTCGGGGTACCGCTTGCGGATGCCGTCGAGCGTGATCGAGGCGGCAGTGTGTCCTGCGTCGCCGGTGCCCCCGGGGGTAACGTCCACGTGTGTCCTTCCACCTGAGTTACCGGGCCGAGCCGGGTAATCCGTGGTTCTCCTGGCAGTACGTGCGGGACAACTCTGACACCATTCTCGCCGCGCTGCGCGAGCACGCCTCCCTGACCGGCCGGGCCGTGCTGCTCGCCGCGCTGGTGGCCCTGCCGCTGGCGGTGGTGGCCTACTGGTACCGCCGTCTCGCTGGGCCGATTCTCGCATTGACCGGCGTGCTGTACACGATCCCCTCCCTGGCCCTGTTCGCGTTCATCGCCCCCTATCTGGGCATCGGCGCGGTGACCGTGTTGACGGTGGTGGTGCTGTACGCGCTGCTGGTGATCGTCCGCAACGCGGTGGCCGGGCTGAACCAGGTGCCCCCGGAGGTGCGCGACGCCGCCGAGGGCATGGGGTACGGCCGGTGGGCCCGGCTGTTCCGCATCGACCTGCCGTTGGCCCTGCCCGGCATCCTCACCGGGGTACGCCTCGCCACGGTCTCCACCGTCGCGTTGGTCACCGTCGGGGTGGTGATCGGTCGGGGTGGCCTGGGGCAGTTGATCTTCGCCGGCTTCCAGAACAACTTCTACAAGGCGCAGATCATGACCGGCACGCTGCTCTGCGTCCTGCTGGCCCTGGTGCTGGACCTGATCCTGGCCGGCGTGGGCCGCCTGCTCACCCCCTGGCTGCGGAGCCGTCCCCGGTGAGCGCGAGGAGTGCAGCGCAGCGGAGCCCCGCAGTCGCGAACGGAAGGTCGGTCCGGTGAGCGCGAGGAGTGCAGCGCAGCGGAGCCCCG